>NZ_JBIAXM010000012.1:97979-271647 GCF_042896695.1 Streptomyces sp. NPDC001270
CGGGGGGGGGGGGGGGCGCGGGGGGGGGGGGGGGGCGGCCCCCGCCGCCGCCCCCCCCCCCCCGGGGGGGGGGGGGGGGGGCGGGGCCGCCCCCCCCCCCCCCCCCCCCCCCCCCCCCCCCCCCCCCCCCGGCCAGGTGCCGCCGCAGCACGCGGCGGACATGTACCTCCAGGACGCCTACGACCAGGACCCCTACCGGGCCCAGGACCTCACCGCCCAGGATCCGGTCGGTGAGGCGCTCTACGACCGGGCAGCACACCCCCCGCCGCCCCCGGGGACGTATCCGCAACAGCCGCTGTACGGCCAGCCGCCCCAGTCGCCCTACGCCCCCGACCCCCGGGTGTGGGCCCAGACCCCGGCGCCCGAACCGGCCGGACCGACCCAGCACATGCCCTTCGGTGAGGACCCTCGGACGACCCAGTTCGTCGGCGTGGACGACCTTGTCACGCACTCCGGCGAGGAACGCCACGAGCCGGACGCCTTCGCTCATCTCTTCCGGGACCAGCAACAGGGCACCGGACAGCCGCCCATGACGTTGCCGGCCGACTCCGGCCCGGGCGGTGGGCAGGGACCCGCAGGGCCGTACCAGGCGTCGCCGCAACCCGCTACTCCGAACCCGGCAGGGGAGTACCCAGGGCAGTATCAAGCCGCGCCGCACCCGGGGCCGCAGTACCAGGGGGGCCGGCCCCCCGCGGCCCAGTACCCGGCGGGGCAGTATCCGCAGGCTCCGTATCAGCAGGCCCAGTACGAGCAAGGACCGTACGGGCAGGCGCAGTACCAGGCGGCCCCCTCCACGGCCGGCCCGACCGCACCGGCGGGTGGCGTCCCCGGACCCGCCCCGACCGATGCCGCCACGGCCTCGGCGTCCGCTTCCTCCGCCGCCGCTCCCGCCGCGAAGAAGGGCGGGCGCGCGGCCGGTCTGCTGAAGTCGAGTGCCGTGATGGCGGCCGGCACCATGGTCTCCCGCCTGACCGGTTTCATCCGCTCCGCGCTCATCGTGTCGGCGCTGGGTGTCGGTCTGCTCGGCGACACCTTCCAGGTCGCCTACCAGTTGCCGACGATGATCTACATCCTGACCGTCGGCGGTGGCCTCAACTCCGTGTTCGTGCCGCAGCTCGTGCGCGCCATGAAGGAGGACGAGGACGGCGGCGAAGCCTACGCCAACCGGCTGCTGACCCTGGTAATGGTGGCGCTCGGCGCGCTCACGGTGCTCGCCATCGCCGGCGCTCCGCTCCTCATTCGCCTGCTGTCGGACTCGGTGGCGAGCGATCCGGGGGCAAACGAGGTCGGCATCACCTTCGTCCGCTACTTCCTGCCCTCGATCTTCTTCATGGGCGTCCATGTGGTGATGGGTCAGATCCTCAATGCCCGGGGCAAGTTCGGCGCGATGATGTGGACCCCGGTCCTGAACAACATCGTCATCATCGTGACGCTCGGCATGTTCATCTGGGTCTACGGCACCGCGGCGCACTCCGGGATGAAGGTCACGAACATCCCGCAGGAGGGCCAGCGCCTGCTCGGTATCGGCGTGCTGCTCGGACTCGTCGTCCAGTCCCTCGCGATGATCCCGTACCTGCGGGAGACCGGATTCCGGCTGCGGCTGCGGTTCGACTGGAAGGGCCACGGTCTCGGCAAAGCGGCCACGCTCGCCAAGTGGACCTTCCTGTTCGTCCTCGCCAACCAGGCGGGCGCACTCGTCGTCTCCCAACTCTCCACCTCAGCCGGCAAACATTCACCCGTGGACGGCACCGGCTTCGCCGCCTATGCGAACGCCCAGCTGATCTGGGGTCTGCCGCAGGCCATCATCACCGTCTCGCTGATGGCGGCCCTGCTGCCGCGCATCTCGCGCTCGGCCGCGGAGAACGACACCGGCGCCGTCCGCGACGACATCTCCCAGGGACTGCGGACGACGGCCGTGGCGATCGTGCCCGTGGCGTTCGGCTTCGTGGCCCTCGGCATCCCGATGTGCACGCTGATCTTCGGCTCCTCAGGCACCAGCGAGGCCACCAACATGGGTTACATGCTGATGGCCTTCGGCCTCGGCCTGATCCCCTACTCCGTGCAGTACGTCGTCCTGCGCGCCTTCTACGCCTACGAGGACACCCGCACCCCCTTCTACAACACGGTCATCGTGGCCGCCGTCAACGCGGGCGCCTCGGCCGCCTGTTACTTCCTGCTCCCCGCCCGCTGGGCCGTGGCCGGCATGGCCGCCGCGTACGGCCTCGCGTACGCGATCGGCGTGGGCGTCGCCTGGAAGCGGCTGCGCAAGCGGCTCGGCGGCGACCTGGACGGTGCCCGCGTCCTGCGGACGTACGCGCGGCTGTGCATCGCCTCCGTACCGGCCGCGGCGCTCAGCGGCGCCGCCTGCTACGGCATCGGCCACTCCCTGGGTCAGGGCGTCATCAGCTCGTTCCTCGCGCTCGTGGCCGGTGGTGCCCTGCTGCTCGGTGTCTTCTTCGTCGCGGCTCGCCGTATGCGGATCGAGGAGATCAACTCCCTCATGGGGATGGTGCGTGGGCGTCTGGGACGCTGAGGCAGGGGTAGGCGCACAACCATCGTCCGCCCCCGTGTGTCGTGCATAGCGGCAGACTGTGGGCACAATTGGTTTCGGCGTCGGACAGCGTGCAACGGATGGGGAGGCAGGGAACGACGGTGGCGGAACGGAGCACGGCTGCCGTCGACGTGGCAGACAACAGCGGTGACAAGCCGCTGACCGCCAAGGCGGACCAGTCCACGGCCGACGGGGTGGCCCAGAACCCGGAGCGGGACACGGACAACGACGAGGCACAGGGAAACGCCGGGGCCGAGGGTCCCGGGAAGGACACCTCACCTCCCGAGCTGCACAGCGGTCACAAGCTCGCCAGACGCTACCGACTGGAAGAATGTGTCACCCGTCTGGACGGATTCAGCAGCTGGCGTGCGGTCGACGAGAAACTCCGGCGGGCCGTCGGCGTGCACATCCTGCCGGCGGACCACGCGCGGGCCCGTAATGTGCTGGCCGCCGCCCGGTCCTCGGCACTGCTCGGCGATCCTCGCTTCGTCCAGGTCCTGGATGCCGTGGAGGAGAACGATCTCGTCTACGTCGTGCACGAGTGGCTGCCGGACGCCACCGAGCTGACAGCGCTGCTGTCCGCCGGACCACTGGAGCCGCACGACGCCTACCAGATGGTCAGCCAGGTCGCCGGCGCCATGGCGGCGGCCCACCGCGAAGGTCTGGCGCATCTCCGTCTCAACCCGAACGCCGTGCTGCGCGCCTCCACCGGCCAGTGGCGTATCCGGGGCCTCGCCGTGAATGCCGCCCTGCGCGGCATCAACTCCGACACCCCGCAGCGCACGGACACCGAGTCCATCGGCGCCCTCCTGTACGCCGCGCTCACCCAGCGCTGGCCGTACGAGAACGACGCCTACGGGCTGCCCGGCCTGCCCAAGCACATCGGTCTGATCGCCCCGGACCAGGTGCGGGCGGGCGTCCACCGTGGGCTGTCCGAGCTGGCCATGCGTGCGCTCGTCAACGACGGTGCCACGGCCTCCCGGCACGAGGCGCCGTGCACCACGCCGGAGGAGCTGGTGAAGGCGATCGGCGAGATGCCCCGCATCCGTCCGCCGGAGCCGGCGTTCACGGCACCGCCCGAGTACCAGCGCACGACCTACCAGCAGGGCACCTACGGCCGCCCGGCGCCGCGCCCCGGCGCCACCCAGCCCATCCAGTCCCCGCCGCCCCCGTTGCAGAGCCGTACCGGCAAGGTTCTCAAGTGGACGGTCTCCGCACTTCTGATCGCCGCCCTGGGACTGGGCAGCTGGCAGCTCGCGGACGCACTGATGGACCGCGGCAACCAGTCCGGCGACAGCAACAACACCCAGACGTCGGACGGCGGCGAGAAGGGCAAGGGCGATACCAGGCCCGGCACGGCGCTCAAGATCCAGGGTGCCCAGGAGTTCGTCGCCGAGGGCGATGCCCAGCACCCCGGGGATGTCGGCAAGACATACGACGGGGACACCTCGACGAACTGGCGGACCAAGACCTTCAAAGAGGGTCCGCCCATCGCCCCGTACAAGCCGGGTGTGGGCATCGTCTACGACCTTGGTTCGGCGAAGGAGATCTCCGCGGCGTCCATCGGATTGCGCTACGCCGGCGATCACACCACCGTCGAGCTGTATGCGTCCGACTCCCTGACGCCGTCGTCGCTCGAAGCGATGGACAAGATTGGCAGCGCCAGTACGAGTGGCACCGACGCCACGGTGAAGCTCACCAAGCCGGCGAAGAGCCAGTACCTCCTGGTCTGGCTCACCGCGGTGCCGTACTCGGGTCCTGACCCCGCCGAGTACAGCGATGCCGGGTACAAGCAGGCCATCACCGAGGTGAAGTTCACGGGCTGACGCTCACCGGAGCGGGAGGGGGTCAGATGGCGGACGACACCGGGTTCGACGGGGTGAGCGATCAGGATCTGCTCACCCGGCACGTCGGAGGTGATCCCGATGCCTTCGGTGAGCTGGTGCGCCGGCACCGGGATCGACTGTGGGCGGTCGCCCTCCGGACGCTGGGGGACCGCGAGGAGGCCGCTGACGCCGTCCAGGACGCCCTTGTCTCCGCCTACCGGGCTGCGCATACCTTCCGTGGGCATTCGGCCGTCACGACCTGGCTGCACCGGATCACGGTGAACGCCTGTCTGGACCGTGCCCGCAAGGTGGCGTCCCGGAGGACCGCGCCGGTCGACGACACCGAGCGGCTGGAGCAGTTGCTGGAGCCGCATGAATCGGCCTCGGCGCCGGCTGAGCGGAACGATCTGCACCGGCAGCTGCTGGAAGCCCTGGCGACGCTTCCGTACGACCAGCGTGCCGCCCTCGTCCTGGTGGACATGCAGGGCTACCCGGTCGCCGAGGCCGCCCGCATCCTCGATGTGCCCGTCGGGACCGTGAAGAGTCGCTGCGCTCGTGGCAGAGCCAGGCTTCTCCCGCTGGTCTCCCATCTACGGCCGCAAAAAACCGGTGAGGGCACCCGCCCGGATCCGGCACGGAACCACTCGGAGGGGACGTCCGTCCCACCGACAGCGGATGCCGGGGACAGAGACCCCGAGCACACGGGGTCCAGTGATTCAGCCGTAGTGAAGGGCGGAGGTGGGCGAGCGTGAATTCGAGGACAGATACGACCGGGCACCCGGACGTCACCGAGATCTCCGACTTCACCGAAGGTCTGCTCCCACCGTCGCGGATCACGGATGTGCGGCGTCATATCGACGCGTGCGATCTCTGCGCCGACGTCCTCCGCTCTTTGGAGGAGATCCGGGGCCTCCTGGGCACGCTACCCGGCCCGCAGATGCCTGCCGATGTGGCCGGCCGGATCGACGCCGTGCTCGCCGCGGAAGCACTGCTCGATGCCACGCCGCCCGCTGGATCCGCACCGGTCACGGTGTCTGTCAGCGTGTCCCCCGGTTCATGCGGTGAGGACGTCGGTCCATCCGGTGAGAACGCCGGGACGCATGTTTCACGTGAAACATCGGCTCCCACGGACCGTCCCGTCGGTCGTCCCCATGGCGCGACCGGTCCGGGCCGGAAGGATCGCCGCCGTGGACGCCGCAGGACCGTCGTCATGGGAGCCGTCCTCACCGCTGCCGTCCTGGGAGCCGGATCCCTTTTTCTCCGGTCGTTCGGCACCGACAAGGCCCCCGTGACGCCGTACGCAGAGCAGACCACGGCAGCCGACACCTTCTCCGGGGGCAATCTGGAGAACCAGGTGGCCGGCCTTCTCGCCGCACACCAAGTGCAGCCCGGTCCCGACACCCAGGAACCACGGATCAGCACCGAAGCGGTTCCCCAGACACCGAACGCCGTCAAGAGTGCGGGCACTCTGCTCCAGACCTCCGCCCCGGTCCCGGACTGTGTCCGTGGAGGCATCAACGGCAGCGGCGACATCCTCGCCGCCAAAAAGGGGATCTACGACGGGAAGGACGCCTATCTCGTCGTGCTGCCCGACGCCGGCGACAGCGCCCGGGTCACTGCCTACGTCATCGACGCGGCCTGCATCGGCCGGGAGCCCGTATCGCCGGGCACAGTCCTGTGGAAGCAGTCCTTCACCCGTTCCTGAAGGTCTGCGGTTCGTCTCGGTCCGCAACGGCAAACCCGCGCGTGAGGAAGCCCCGTGTGCCCGGACACACCGGGAATGCGGGCCCCGTAGGATCCGTTGGGTGGGGTGAGAGTTCTGACAGGGGCTCCCACCGGTCGAATGACAGAGACCAGAGACGAGGAATGAAGCCGTGAGCGACGTCCGTAACGTGATCATCATCGGCTCCGGGCCCGCCGGTTACACGGCGGCGCTTTACACTGCGCGCGCCTCGCTGAAGCCCCTGGTGTTCGAGGGGGCCGTCACAGCGGGGGGCGCACTGATGAACACCACCGATGTGGAGAACTTCCCGGGCTTCCGCGACGGCATCATGGGTCCCGACCTCATGGACAACATGCGGGCCCAGGCCGAGCGCTTCGGCGCCGAGCTGGTGCCGGACGACATCGTCTCCGTCGACCTCACAGGTGAGATCAAGACCGTCACGGACACCGCCGGTACCGTCCACCAGGCCAAGGCCGTGATCGTCACCACCGGCTCGCAGCACCGCAAGCTCGGCCTGCCGAACGAGGACGCTCTCTCCGGTCGTGGTGTCTCCTGGTGTGCCACCTGTGACGGGTTCTTCTTCAAGGACCAGGACATCGCCGTGATCGGCGGCGGTGACACCGCGATGGAGGAGGCCACCTTCCTCTCGCGGTTCGCCAGGTCGGTGACGATTGTCCACCGCCGGAACAGCCTGCGCGCCTCCAAGGCGATGCAGGAGCGTGCTTTCGCCGACCCGAAGATCAAGTTCGTCTGGGACAGCGAGGTCGCCGAGATCCAGGGCGATCAGAAGCTCTCCGGTCTGAAGCTGCGCAACGTCAAGACGGGTGAGCTGTCCGACCTCCCGGTGACGGGTCTGTTCATCGCGATCGGTCACGACCCGCGGACCGAGTTGTTCAAGGGCCAGCTGGACCTGGACGGAGAGGGTTACCTCAAGGTCGACTCCCCGTCCACTCATACCAACCTGACCGGTGTCTTCGGCGCCGGTGACGTGGTCGACCACACGTACCGACAGGCAGTCACCGCTGCCGGCACCGGCTGCTCGGCCGCTCTCGACGCCGAGCGGTTCCTCTCCGCCCTCGCGGACGCGGAGAAGGCCGAACCCGAGAAGACCTCCGTCTGACCCCCTTCCGCCCCACCGCACGATCAAGTTAAAGGAGCTCGCCGTGGCCGGCAGCCTGAAGAACGTGACCGACGCCTCCTTCGAAGAGGACGTCCTCAAGAGCGACAAGCCCGTCCTGGTGGACTTCTGGGCCGCCTGGTGCGGTCCGTGCCGCCAGATCGCACCGTCTCTGGAGGCGATCGCCGCCGAGCACGGCGACAAGATCGAGGTCGTCAAGCTCAACATCGACGAGAACCCGGGTACGGCCGCCAAGTACGGTGTCATGTCGATTCCGACCCTGAACGTCTACCAGAGCGGCGAGGTCGCGAAGACCATCGTCGGCGCCAAGCCCAAGGCCGCGATCGAACGCGACCTTGAGGAGTTCATCGCCGAGTGAGCCGGCTGAACGGCGCCGTGGTCGAGCCGACGCCATGTTTCACGTGAAACACGAATGGGCCAACCCGCCGGGGTTGGCCCATTCGCTTGAGACCGACGCCCGCTCTAGATCGACGCCCTCTAGAGCGGTCGCAGCGCCGGTTCCTTCTGCACGGCGCCCAGGAGCCGGTCGATCGCCATCTCCACGTCTTCCTTCCAGGAGAGCGTTGTACGCAGCTCCAGACGCAGGCGTGGATAGGCGGGGTGGGGCCGTACCGTCTTGAAGCCCACTGCCAGCAGATGATCGGCCGGCAGGACACAGGCGGGCTCTTTCCAGCGGGCATTCCCGAATGCCTCGATCGCCTTGAAGCCCCTCCGCAGCAGGTCCTTGGCGACGGTCTGCACCATCACACGGCCCAGCCCCTGCCCCTGATAACCCGGCATGATGAACCCGGTCATCAACTGCACGGCGTCCGGGGAGACGGGACTCGTCGGAAACGCCATCGCGCGGGGTACGTAGGCCGGGGGTGCGTAGAGCACGAAGCCGACCGGTGCCTCGTCGACATAGACCACCCGGCCGCAGGATCCCCAGTCGAGCAGGACGGCGGAGAGCCAGCCTTCCTTCTCCACCGCGGCCGTGCCCGCATTCACCGCGGCCTGGCCACTGACCGGGTCGAGTTCCCAGAAGACACACGAGCGACAGCGCTTGGGAACATCCTGAAGGTTGTCCAGCGTGAGCGGTACGAGCCGGCGCCCCATGAAGGCTGTTCCTCGCTTCCTTCGCCCGCGACGTCGCGAGCTGCTGTCAAAGCGCCCCGTTCCCTGAGCAGGCTGCCCACGAAGCCGCCGAGCGCGCCCAGTCCCAGGCCCGCGCTCGCCAGTCTGGTCCGGCCCACCGTTCGCATGACCCCCGCCTCCCAGGGAGGGGTGCTGCCAGGTGAAAGCGCCATACCCGAACGCATCGTATCCACGATGCGTTTGCATCGATACCGCCAGAAAGCAAAGAGCGGACCGCGTTCCAGTACACACCGGACACGATCCGCTCCGTCACCCGACAGGGCAGGGTCGGCGCACGCTCAGTCCTCCAGGACCTCCGAGTCCACTTCCTGGAGGTCCTGCGGGAAGACCGGTCCCTCACCCGGGGCGAGCGTCCCGAGGATCCTCTCAAGGTCTTCCATGGAGGCGAACTCCACGGTGATCTTGCCCTTCTTCTGGCCGAGGTCGACCTTCACCCGTGTCTCGAAGCGGTCCGAGAGCCGAGTGGCGAGATCGTTCAGCGCTGGGGAGACCCGGGTTCCGGCGCGGGGTCCCTTGGAGCGCTGAGTGGCCTGGGGACGCGAACCCATCAGGGTCACGATCTCCTCGACCGCACGCACCGAAAGTCCCTCGGCCACGATCCGGTGAGCCAGCCGGTCCTGCTCCTCGGAGTCCTCCACCGAGAGCAGCGCCCGGGCGTGACCGGCGGACAGCACCCCGGCGGCGACCCTGCGCTGGACGGACGGCGACAGCTTCAGCAGACGCAGGGTGTTGGACACCTGCGGACGGGATCGCCCGATGCGGTCCGCCAGCTGATCGTGGGTGCAGTTGAAGTCCTTGAGCAGCTGGTCGTAGGCGGCGGCCTCCTCCAGCGGATTCAGCTGGGCCCGGTGCAGGTTCTCCAGCAGCGCGTCCAGGAGGAGCTTCTCGTCGTCCGTCGCCCGGACGATCGCGGGGATCGCTTCGAGGCCGGCCTCACGGCAGGCTCGCCAGCGCCGCTCGCCCATGATGAGTTCGTAGCGGCCGGGACCCAACTGCCGTACGACGACGGGCTGGAGGAGGCCGACCTCCTTGATGGAGGTAACAAGCTCTTGCAGCGCGTCCTCGTCGAAGACCTCACGCGGCTGGCGCGGGTTCGGTGTGATGGAGTCGAGGGGGATCTCGGCGAAGTGAGCGCCCATCGGCGGTGCGGGCGCCTCTGCGACGCCGAACACCGACGGTTCCTCGGTCTCCTGTACAACAGGCGGCAGCGTGGCCACCTTGGCCGCGGCAACCCCACGGTCGGCCGTCAGCACCGGGGCCGCGGGGGACGGGGATGTCGCTCCCCCGATCGCGGCCGATGCCGGGTTCTTCTCCGTCGGGGCAGCAGGAATCAGCGCGCCCAGACCTCGGCCCAACCCCCTCCGTCGCTCGCTCACTGGATCCCCTCCACCATGCTCGGATTGCTCTGCGCCCCAATATGGGCCTGAGTCGGGTCGTAGTTGACACCGACCCCCTTCAACGCGATTTCTCGTGCCGCCTCAAGATAGGACAGGGCACCACTCGATCCCGGATCGTAGGTCAGTACCGTCTGGCCATAGCTCGGCGCCTCGGAGATACGGACCGAGCGTGGAATGCTCGTCCTCAGCACCTCGTCACCGAAGTGACTGCGCACCTCTTCCGCGACCTGAGAAGCAAGACGCGTCCGGCCGTCGTACATGGTGAGCAGGATGGTCGACACATGCAGGGTGGGATTGAGGTGGCCCCGCACCAGATCGACGTTACGCAACAGCTGACCCAGACCCTCCAGCGCGTAGTACTCGCACTGGATGGGGATGAGGACCTCGGCCCCCGCCACCAAGGCGTTGACGGTCAACAGGCCGAGCGACGGCGGGCAGTCGATGAGGATGTAGTCCAATGGCTGTTCGTACGCCTGGATGGCCCGCTGCAGCCGACTCTCGCGGGCCACCAGCGACACCAACTCGATCTCCGCACCGGCGAGGTCGATGGTGGCGGGGGCGCAGAAGAGACCCTCGACATCGGGGACCGGCTGGACGACCTCCGCAAGAGGCTTGCTTTCGACCAACACGTCGTAGATGGAAGGCACTTCGGCGTGATGGTCGATCCCCAACGCGGTGGAGGCGTTGCCCTGCGGGTCGAGGTCGACCACCAGGACACGACCGCCATGCAGAGCGAGCGAAGCGGCAAGATTGACCGTCGTCGTCGTCTTGCCCACGCCACCCTTCTGGTTGGCGACCACGACAACTCGGGTCCGCTCGGGGCGCGGCAGACCTTCGCCGGCGCGGCCCAGAGCCTCCACCGCCAATTGGGCAGCACGACCGATGGGAGTGTCGTCCATCGGAGGCGGTGTTTCACGTGAAACATCCGCCCCCATCGACTCGGTGCGGGGACCGGGGACCGGATCGGTCATCGGTCCCGCGATGTTGGCGTCGGACCGCAAGGATTCACTCTCCTCGACTTCAGGCTCGCAATGAACAGAGCCTCCCATGCCTTCGGGGTCGTGAACCAGTGAGCCCTGGTGTTCTGTGGAGAATTCCACCTCTGTGGACAACTCCGTGCCTCTGGAGAGGGACGGATTGCCATCTGAAGGCGCTGTCTCCCCGAGAGAACCGAGGGGCTTGCGGTCGCGAGGTTCGGCCGCGGCCCGGCCGCGACTGATGATGCCGTGCAGCAGTGAGCGACGTTTCACGTGAAACACGATGCACAGCGGCTGCGACGGTATCTCCGCGACACTCCGGGTTGCGTAGGTTTGGAGGCTTGTGTGGAGTAAGTGGCGTCGTCAGGACGGATCAGCAGCGCTCATCCGCCCGACCGTCTCAGCGACGTCTGCGCGTGCGCCCGGTACGGGCCGCCTTCGCCCGCTTGGCCGCAAAGCGCACACCGCCAGGGCTCTCCCCGACCTCGACCCGTACGACGGTCGACAGCGGGTCTACGACCCCCTCGCCCACATGCAGAACAGAGGTCGACACCGCTCCGAGCTTGCTCAGTGCCGCCCCCGCGGCCTTCAGCTCCTCCTCGGCGGTGTCGCCCTTCAGCGCGAGCATCTCGCCATACGGCCGCAGCAGGGGGATCCCCCATCCGGCGAGCCGGTCCAGAGGCGCCACCGCCCGGGCCGTCACCACATGGACCGGCGGTACCTTCCCCATGACTTCCTCGGCCCGCCCACGGACGACCGTCACATGGTCCAGGCCCAGCATCTCGACGACTTCGGTCAGGAAGTTCGTGCGCCGGAGCAGCGGCTCCAGCAGCGTGATCTTCAGGTCCTCACGGACGAGTGCGAGAGGGATCCCCGGCAGGCCGGCGCCCGAGCCGACGTCGCACACCGTCACCCCCTCCGGAACCACCTCGGAGAGCACCGCGCAGTTGAGCAGGTGCCGACCCCACAAGCGGGGCACCTCGCGCGGGCCGATCAGCCCACGCTGCACACCGGCCTCGGCCAGCAGCTCCGCGTAGCGGACCGCATCGGCGAAACGCTCGCCAAACACTTCCCGCGCCTGTTCGGGCGCAGGGGGGAGATCCGCTGCCTCCGTCACGGGGACCGTCCTTCCGTACAGCGTCGACGTCGTACGCCGACCACAGAACAACCAGGCTGACAAAGTTCGGCCCCGCCTGGACAACAGACGGGGCCGGTAGAACCAGGGGGCCGATCAGGCGGGCAGCACGACGACGAACCGCTGCGGCTCCTCGCCCTCGGACTCGCTGCGCAGCCCCGCGGCCTTGACCGCGTCATGCACGACCTTGCGCTCGAACGGGGTCATCGGCTTCAGCTTGACGGGCTCACCGGAGCTTTTGACCTCAGCAGCGGCCTTCGCACCCAGCTCGGAGAGTTCGCCGCGCTTCTGGGCACGGTAGCCCGCGATGTCCAGCATCAGCCGGCTGCGGTCCCCGGTCTCCCTGTGCACGGCCAGGCGAGTCAGCTCCTGAAGGGCTTCCAGCACCTCGCCGTCACGGCCGACCAGCTTCTGCAGATCGCGGCCGCCCGTGTCGCTGATGATCGACACGGAGGCGCGGTCCGCTTCGACATCCATGTCGATGTCGCCGTCGAGGTCGGCGATGTCGAGCAGACCCTCAAGGTAGTCCGCCGCGATCTCACCCTCCTGCTCCAGGCGGGTCAGGGTGTCTGCACCCTCGGCAGCGGCGGAGGTGGTGCCTTCCGTCACGGGATGGGCTCCTTCTTACTTCTTGGACGGGGACTTGGGCCGCTGCGGATTCTTGCGCTGACCGGACTGGGCCTTGCTTCGGGTGCCGGCACTCGGCTTCGCCGCCTGCTTGGCTGCGGGCTCGGCGTCCTGCGGCTGTTCGGACTTCCCCAGCGACGTGGACGGGGCATCGGCATCGGCGTCGGCGTCGGCCTCTGGATGGGCGCCGGCGTCGGCCTGCTTCGGGCCGCCGGACTGGCGCTGGGCCTTGCTCTGGCGCTTGGGCTGCTGGCGCTTGGGAGCGGCAGCGGTGGTGGTCGTCGTCGTGCCGTCCTCGGCCACGGTGACGGTCTGGCTGTCGCTCTTGAGGACCGTGCCGTCGGCCTGTGCGGCGAGACCCGCCTTGCTCAGGCCGTTGATGAACTTGCGCTCGAACTCATTGCGGTCCCGGCCCTTGCTCACGATCGCCTTGATGATGGCCTTCTCGCTGCGTCGGCCGACCTTGCCGTGGTGCGTGACGTGCTTGGTCAGACGCTCCAGATAGGCGGCCTGGGCCTTGGAACCCGGGGTGGGGTTGTTGCGGATGACGTACATCTGCTGGCCCATGGTCCACACGTTGGTGGTCAGCCAGTAGACGAGGACACCGACCGGGAAGTTGATGCCGAAGACGGCGAACATGACCGGGAAGACGTACATCAGCATCTTCTGCTGCTGCATGAACGGCGTCTTCACCGTGGTGTCGACGTTCTTCGTCATCAGCTGGCGCTGCGTGTAGAACTGCGACGCCGACATCAGGACGATCATGATCGCGGTGACGACCCGGACATCGGTCAGCGAGGCACCGAGGGCGGCGACCTTGCCCGAGCCATCGGTGAACTTCGCGGCCAGCGGGGCGCCGATGATGTGCGCCTTCTGGGCGCTGGCGAGCAGCTGGTCGTTGATCACGCCGATGGTCTTGCCCGACGCGATGCCGTTGAGCACGTGGTACAGGGCGAAGAAGAACGGGGACTGCGCCAGGATGGGAAGGCACGAGGAGAGCGGGTTGGTGCCCGACTCCTTGTACAGCTTCATCATCTCTTCGGACTGACGCTGCTTGTCGTTCTTGTAACGCTCCTGGATCTTCTTCATCTCGGGCTGGAGCGTCTGCATGGCCCGGGTCGCCTTGATCTGCTTCACGAAGAGCGGGATCAGGCAGATGCGGATCAGGATCACCAGGGACACGATGGACAGGCCCCAGGCCCATCCGGTGTCAGGGCCGAAGACGGCGCCGTACACCGTGTGGAACTGGACGATGACCCAGGAAACGGGTGTCGTGATGAAGCTGAAGAGGCTGGCAATCGAGTCCACTAATCATGCTCCTTGGGCATGGGACGAGGTCTCAGCGGCCGGGCTCGAAGGAAGCCCGGAAGGGAGCTTCTCCTCGGGGGCCGGTTCGGCGGCGGAGGGCCCGCCCTTGCGTGCGCGCCAAGCGCCGCGCAGCATTTCGTGCCACCTGGGACGCTTGCGCGGCGGTACATGATCCACACCGCCGAGCGACCACGGATTGCACCGGAGGATGCGCCAGGCGGTGAGTGCCGTGCCCTTGATCGCACCGTGTCGGTCGATGGCCGTGTAGCCGTAGTGGGAACACGACGGGTAGTACTTGCACACCGGTCCGAGCAGCGGACTGATCGTCTTCTGGTACAGCTTGATCAGAACCAGTAGTGGATACTTCATCGCGCGCCCCCTCCCAGCAGCCGCCCCACGGCGGCATCCAGGTCCCGGGCCAGCTGTGCATGGTCTGCGTCACCCGCTTCGGGCAGCGCTCGTACGACTACCAGGCTACCGGGGGGAAAGAGGGCGACTCGTTCCCGCATCAGGTGACGCAGTCGGCGCTTCACTTTGTTGCGGACGACGGCGCCGCCCACGGCCTTGCTGACGACGAAACCCGCACGCGTCGGGGGAGCACTCTCCTCAGGCGCGTGCGGGTCCGTGGCACCGCTACGAAGGTGGACGACGAGGAGCGGGCGCCCGGCCCGACGACCCCGTCGTACCGCGGTCGCGAAGTCCTCGCGCCGCCTCAGCCGATTCTCGGTGGGCAGCACGACGTCATGACCTGATCGGGATCAGGCGGACAGGCGGGCGCGACCCTTGCTGCGGCGGGACGCGAGAATCGCGCGGCCGGCACGGGTGCGCATACGCAGCCGGAAGCCGTGGGTCTTCGCGCGACGACGGTTGTTCGGCTGGAAGGTGCGCTTGCTCACTCGGGGGCTCCAGAAGGTATCGGTGGTGGCGGGTGCCGTCCTGGCTGTCACCGTGCGCCCACGAGTAGCTCGCAGTGACGCCCGAGTGCACCGCTTACCGATCACCTGACGTGACCTGTGCCCATCGGAGGCAGGCGGCAGCAGCCATCGACAACTCGACCTGGTTACGGTACGCGCGGCTACGCCATCCGGTCAAACCCGGAGTCGCGCAGAGACACTATCCACAGGCTGGGGACAACAACTTGAACCGTAGCCGCCGCGCTGACTACCGTGACTGGACTCCGATTCGTTCCCTTGTCCCCCGCACCACCCGTTTTAGATCCCGACCCGTCCCACAACCACACGTTCGTGGGACCTGTGAGAGAGCGTGCCCTGTGGCTGACGTACCTGCCGATCTTGCCGCAGTGTGGCCGCGAGTACTGGAGCAGCTCCTCGGCGAAGGCCGTGGTCAGGGTGTGGAAGCGAAGGACGAGCACTGGATCAGGCGCTGCCAGCCGCTCGCCCTGGTCGCGGACACCGCGCTGCTCGCCGTACCGAACGAATTCGCCAAAGGCGTGCTGGAGGGCCGGCTGGCACCGATCGTCAGCGAGACCCTGAGCCGCGAGTGCGGCCGCCCGATCCGCATCGCGATCACCGTCGACGAGTCCGCGGGCGAGCCCCCGGTGCCGCCCGTCCCCAAGCCCGCGCCCTCGTACGACGAGGGCGGGCCGGCGTCGCCCGCGTCCCGCTACGAGGAGCCCGCGCTGCCCTCCGGCCCGTACGAGGGGTACGGCCGGCACCGCGCCGACCCGTTGCCGGGCGCCGAGTCCGGCCCTGGCGCGGACCAGATCCCCACCCCCCGCCCGGCCTATCCGTCCGAGTACCAGCGCCCCGAGCCCGGGGCCTGGCCGCAGCCCGGCCAGGACGAATACAGCTGGCAGCAGCCGCGACTCGGCTTTCCGGAGCGCGATCCGTACGCGTCGCCGCCGTCGCAGGACTCCTATGGGTCACGCGACGCCTACGCGTCGCCGGACGCCTACCCCCCGGGACAGCGCGCGTACGGCTCCGGGCAGGACTACCGCCCGCCGGGCCGGGAGCGCCCGTACGAGCAGCAGCGCTCCGCCTACGACGCGTCGCATACGGACTACGACCAGCGCGGCCCGGCCCGGCGTGAGCTGCCCGAGCCGCCGTCCGGCTCCGGCCAGGCACACCGCGGCGGCCCGATGGCGCCGAACCTGCCGACGACCGGCGTCGGCCCACTGACCGCGCAGCCGGCTCCGGCGGCCGGTCCGGGCGAGCCGACGGCGCGGCTGAACCCGAAGTACCTCTTCGACACCTTCGTCATCGGCGCCTCCAACCGTTTCGCGCACGCGGCCGCGGTCGCCGTCGCCGAGGCGCCCGCGAAGGCGTACAACCCCCTCTTCATCTACGGCGAGTCCGGACTCGGCAAGACCCACCTGCTGCACGCCATCGGGCACTACGCGCGCAGCCTCTACCCGGGCACGCGCGTGCGGTACGTGAGCTCGGAGGAGTTCACCAACGAGTTCATCAACTCCATCCGCGACGGCAAGGGCGACAGCTTCCGCAAGCGCTACCGCGAGATGGACATCCTCCTCGTCGACGACATCCAGTTCCTCGCGGACAAGGAGTCGACGCAGGAGGAGTTCTTCCACACCTTCAACACGCTGCACAACGCCAACAAGCAGATCGTGCTCTCCAGCGACCGGCCGCCCAAGCAGCTGGTCACCCTGGAGGACCGGCTGCGCAACCGCTTCGAGTGGGGCCTGATCACCGACGTCCAGCCGCCCGAGCTGGAGACGCGTATCGCGATCCTGCGCAAGAAGGCGGTGCAGGAGCAGCTCAACGCGCCGCCCGAGGTGCTGGAGTTCATCGCCTCGCGGATCTCGCGCAACATCCGCGAGCTGGAGGGCGCCCTGATCCGGGTGACCGCGTTCGCCTCGCTCAACCGGCAGCCGGTGGACCTGGGGCTGACGGAGATCGTCCTCAAGGACCTGATCCCCGGCGGCGAGGACTCGGCCCCCGAGATCACCGCGACGGCGATCATGGCCGCGACCGCCGACTACTTCGGGCTCACCGTCGAGGACCTGTGCGGCACCTCGCGCGGCCGCGCCCTGGTGACCGCCCGGCAGATCGCCATGTATCTGTGCCGTGAGCTGACCGATCTGTCGCTGCCGAAGATCGGCGCGCAGTTCGGCGGGCGCGACCACACGACGGTCATGCACGCCGACCGCAAGATCCGCGCGCTGATGGCCGAGCGCCGCTCCATCTACAACCAGGTCACCGAGCTGACCAACCGCATCAAGAACGGCTGACGCCGACCACCGCACGCACGGGGCGCCCCTGGGATCCACCGAGATCCCAGGGGCGCCCTTCGTGATTCCGGGGTTTCCGGGGGGCGGAAAACATAACGGGGGGAGAGAGGAGTCGTGCGGAGGCTTGGGCCGCCGTCGTGCGCCGTTCCGTCCCGTCCCGGTGTCCCCGGGGATTCCGGGTGCTGCCAGGGCCCCGTGGGCGCGAGCCACCCGCTCCAGCGCCGCGGACCGCCGGGCTCGAAGCCACCCGCCGCCTCCCCGCCACCGCCTCCGTCGCCTCCTCCGCCCCTCTCCGCAGTCCCGGAGGGCCGGGCCGGGCCGGCGCGGCCGAAGATTCCCGACGTCCGTCGGCCACCCCGTGTTCGATTACCCGCCGGGTTACGGCCGCCCTCCACAGATTCGGTGACTTTCTGTCGTCCACACCCTGGGGACTGCCGAGTTGTCCAGATCGTGTCCACAGCCGACCCTGTCGAAAAACCATCACGGCAGGTCATCCGGTTGTGGATCGGTGGATGACAGATCTCCACAGGCTGTGGACGAAGCGGAGATCCACAAGCTGTGCACAAAGTTGTCCACCGGCAACCCACAGGATGAGGACCGTTGTCCCCAGCGAACGCCGCGTTCTCCACATGACTGTCCACTGTTCGGCAACACAACGCACCCGATCACCGTGTCGAGTGAAAGGCGTCACATCAAGCTGCCGGACTGGCATGTGGGAAACGTGGGTAAACCTGGGGACACAGCTGGGGAGAACTGGCCTCAGGCTGTGGGCGGGGTGTGCAGAACTTCTTGTTCTCCACAGACAGGCCCGGTTGTCCACCGCCTCCACCCACAGGGTCCGTGGATAAAATATCCGCGCTGAGCAGGGTAAACGTGGTTATCCACGGTTTCCACAGGCCCTACTACTACCGCCAAGCAGAGAGAGAGCGGGATCCGTTTCGAAGCGGGGCCTGTGCACAACTCGCTGTCTCGTGCCCGACTGCCTCCCGGCACGACTTGACCCCGACAGGCACCTGCTGTCACTGCGGTGCGTCAGACTGGTTCCCCGGTGTTCTTCCCCACCCTGGGGACAGCGACACCGCGTCGTAGGGCTCAGTGGCAACAGCAGGAGGCGGCTTACGGTGAAGATCCGGGTGGAACGCGACGTACTCGCGGAGGCAGTGGCCTGGGCGGCACGCAGCCTCCCGGCCCGTCCGCCGGCGCCTGTCCTCGCCGGCCTCCTGCTCAAGGCCGAGGACGGCCAGCTGAGCCTGTCCGGCTTCGACTACGAGGTCTCCGCGCGGGTGAGCGTCGACGCGGAGGTCGAGGAGGAGGGCACGGTCCTCGTCTCCGGCCGCCTCCTGGCCGACATCTGCCGCGCCCTCCCCAACCGCCCGGTGGAGATTTCCACAGACGGTGTACGGGCGACGGTGGTCTGCGGCTCCTCGCGCTTCACCCTCCACACCCTGCCCGTGGAGGAGTACCCCTCCCTGCCGCAGATGCCGGTCGCGACGGGCACGGTCCCCGGCGAGGTCTTCGCCGCCGCCGTCGCGCAGGTCGCCATCGCGGCCGGTCGCGACGACACGCTGCCCGTCCTCACCGGTGTGCGCATCGAGATCGAGGGCGACACGGTCACGCTGGCCTCCACCGACCGCTACCGCTTCGCGGTCCGCGAGTTCCTGTGGAAGCCCGAGAACCCGGACACGTCGGCGGTCGCCCTGGTGCCCGCCAAGACGCTCCTGGACACCGCCAAGGCGCTGACCAGCGGCGACAGCGTCACGCTTGCCCTGTCCGGCTCCGGAGCGGGCGAGGGGCTGATCGGTTTCGAGGGCGCGGGCCGGCGGACGACCACGCGTCTGCTGGAAGGCGACCTGCCGAAGTACCGCACGCTGTTCCCGACCGAGTTCAACTCGGTCGCGGTGATCGAGACCGCCCCCTTCGTGGAGGCCGTCAAGCGTGTGGCCCTGGTCGCCGAGCGCAACACCCCGGTGCGGCTCAGCTTCGAGCAGGGCGTGCTGATCCTGGAGGCGGGCTCCAGCGACGACGCACAGGCTGTGGAAAGAGTGGACGCGCAACTGGACGGCGACGACATCTCCGTCGCCTTCAACCCCACCTTCCTGCTCGACGGGCTCAGCGCCATCGACTCGCCGGTGGCCCAGCTGTCGTTCACCACGTCCACGAAGCCCGCGCTGCTCAGCGGCAGGCCCGCGGTGGACGCCGAGGCGGACGAGACCTACAAGTACCTGATCATGCCGGTGCGCCTCAGCGGCTGATCCTCGCGTCCCGCAAAGCCCCAGGTGAGGGCGTACGTATGAGCGCGTATGCCCACAGCTGTGCACGGCGGTCCGGGTCTAGGCTCAGCCGCGGGTACGAACGTGTGCCCCATCCGTCACACAGCTACCGAAGGACACCAATCAGATGGAGCTCGGTCTCGTCGGCCTCGGCAAGATGGGCGGCAACATGCGCGAGCGGATCCGCCGCGCGGGCCACACCGTCATCGGATACGACCGCAACGCGGACCTCGCCGATGTCCACAGCCTGGAGGAGCTTGTGGGCAAACTGTCCGGGCCGCGCGTGGTCTGGGTGATGGTGCCGGCCGGCGAGGCCACCCAGTCCACGGTCGACGAACTGGCCGGGTTGCTGGAGCCGGGCGACGTCGTCGTGGACGGCGGCAACTCCCGCTGGACGGACGACGAGAGGCACGCCGGGGAACTGGCGGCCAAGGGCATAGGCTTCGTCGACTGCGGTGTCTCGGGCGGGGTCTGGGGGCTGGAGAACGGCTACGCCCTGATGTACGGAGGCGACGCGGAGCATGTCGCCAAGGTGCGGCCGGTCTTCGAAGCGCTCAAGCCAGAGGGCGACTTCGGCGCGGTGCACGCCGGGCAGGTCGGCGCGGGCCACTTCGCGAAGATGGTCCACAACGGCATCGAGTACGCGATGATGCAGGCATACGCCGAGGGCTGGGAGCTGCTGGAGAAGGCCGACTCCGTCACGGACGTGCGTGAGGTCTTCCGCTCCTGGCAGCAGGGGACGGTGATCCGTTCCTGGCTGCTCGATCTCGCGGTGAACGCCCTCGACGCGGACGAGCACCTGGCCGGGCTGAAGGGTTATGCACAGGACTCCGGCGAGGGACGGTGGACGGTGGAGGCCGCCATAGACCACGCGGTGCCGCTGCCCGCGATCACCGCATCGCTGTTCGCGCGGTTCGCCTCGCGGCAGGACGACTCGCCGCAGATGAAGATGATCGCGGCGCTGCGGAACCAGTTCGGCGGCCACGCGGTGGCGAAGAAGTAATCCACAGGGCCGGGGTTCCGGTCCACAAGCCTGGGGGAGGTCGGCGCACGACCATGCACGTCACGCATCTTTCGCTGGCCGACTTCCGCTCGTACGCCCGGGTCGAGGTCCCGCTCGACCCGGGCGTCACCGCGTTCGTCGGCCCCAACGGGCAGGGCAAGACGAACCTCGTCGAGGCGGTCGGCTATCTGGCCACCCTCGGCAGCCACCGGGTCGCCTCGGACGCCCCGCTGGTCCGCATGGGGGCCGAGCGTGCGGTCATCCGCGCCCAGGTCAGGCAGGGCGAGCGGCAGCAACTGGTCGAGCTGGAGGTGAACCCGGGCAAGGCGAACCGCGCCCGCATCAACCGGTCGTCGCAGGTCCGGCCGCGGGACGTGCTGGGGATCGTACGGACCGTGCTGTTCGCGCCCGAGGACCTGGCACTGGTCAAGGGCGATCCGGGTGAGCGGCGGCGCTTCCTCGACGAGCTGATCACGGCCCGCGCGCCGCGCATGGCGGGGGTGCGTTCGGACTACGAGCGGGTCCTGAAGCAGCGCAACACGCTCCTGAAGTCGGCGGCGTTGGCCCGCAGGCACGGCGGCGGCCGGACCGGGGAAGCCCCTGGGCGGGGGAATCCGGGCGCCGGGGCGGATCTGTCCACGCTCGACATCTGGGACCAGCATCTCGCGCGCGCGGGCGCCGAACTGCTCGCCCAGCGGCTCGACCTGATCTCCGCGCTCGAACCGCTGGCCGACAAGGCGTACGAGCAACTGGCTCCCGGGGGCGGCCCGGTCGCCCTGGAGTACAAGCCGTCGGCGCCGGGCGAGGCCCATACCCGCGAGGAGCTGTACGGGCAGCTGATGGCGGCGCTCGCGGAGGCGCGCAAGCAGGAGATCGAGCGCGGTGTCACCCTCGTCGGCCCGCATCGCGACGATGTGGTCCTCAAGCTCGGCCGGCTGCCGGCCAAGGGCTACGCCTCGCACGGCGAGTCCTGGTCGTACGCGCTGGCGTTGCGGCTGGCCTCGTACGACCTGCTGCGCTCGGAGGGCAACGAACCGGTGCTCGTGCTGGACGACGTCTTCGCCGAACTGGACGCCCGCCGCCGGGAGCGGCTCGCGGAACTGGTCGCGCCGGGTGAGCAGGTGCTGGTGACCGCCGCGGTCGACGACGACGTGCCGCACGTGCTGGCAGGGGCCCGGTACACGGTGTCGGACGGGACGGTGGAGCGCGCGTGAGTACGGACGAGCCCGCCCCCGCGCGGCCCGAGCACTCCCCCGAGCCCTCGGGCGTCGATCTCGCGCGCGTGGCGCTGCGCGCGGCGAAGGAGGCGGCACGCGCGCGTGGGGACGCGGTGCGGCAGAAGAAGCAGGCGCGGCGCGGGGGTCTGCGCTCCGGCGCGCGCGCCGACGGCCGCGATCCGATGGCACTGGGCGCCGCGATCAACCGGTTGATCACCGAGCGCGGCTGGGAGGCGCCGGCCGCGGTGGGCGGGGTGATGGGCCGCTGGCCGCAGATCGTCGGCGACGACCTGGCCAAGCACTGTGTGCCGCAGCGGTACGACGAGGAGGAGTGCGTGCTGGCGGTGCAGTGCGACTCCACGGCCTGGGCGACGCAGCTACGGTTGCTCGCGCCGACGCTGGTGGCACGCCTCAACGAGGATCTGGGACACGGGACGGTGAAGTCGATCAAGGTGTTCGGTCCCGGTGGCCCCACACGTCGCTACGGCCCCCTTCGTGCCCCGGGCAGCAGGGGCCCCGGCGACACCTATGGGTGACCGACGCGTCGCCGAGAGGTGGCGGACGGGGCTGCGGAACGGGCCTGGGCGGGCGCGGCCGAGTGGGTGACCGACTTCACATATTCGCTGGTCCGGCGGGCTTTCCGGATCATGGAGGGTCGCCCGGCCGGGGGATCGCGCGGGGGCCCGGAACGTGACCTGACCGTGGAGTAGCCGGGGGTTGACAGCTCGAAGCGCTGAGTGGCGCTGTGAGCCTCTTGGAGCCCCCATCCGTATATCGGTACCCGGCCGAGACCGGTTGAGGGCGGCACATGGGGACTCAGGTACCGGCAAACCCCCATCACTGTCGGCGCTACCGGTAGACTGGAAGCCAATCCCGCCCCAAACGTGGGGACCGTCCGGGAAAAGCTGAGCACCGCTGATTCAGGGCTTACCAACGCAACATGCCGCAGCCGCTCCGGCAACCTGCCGACGAGTTCGGCTCGTGCTGTGCCAGAAAGGGCGCTTCGTGGCCGATTCCGGCAACCTCAACGAGAACATCCCGTCCCCCGACGCCGGCGCCGACGGCGCGGTGACCTCGTCGAACGGCGACGTCACCGCTTCGTACGACGCCAGCGCGATCACCGTGCTTGAGGGTCTGGACGCGGTTCGCAAGCGACCCGGTATGTACATCGGCTCGACCGGCGAGCGCGGTCTGCACCACCTCGTGTACGAGGTCGTCGACAACTCGGTCGACGAGGCGCTGGCCGGGTACGCGGACACGATCGACGTGACGATCCTCGCCGACGGCGGCGTCCGCGTCGTCGACAACGGCCGCGGCATCCCGGTGGGCATCGTCCCCTCCGAGGGGAAGCCGGCCCTGGAGGTCGTGCTGACCGTGCTGCACGCGGGCGGCAAGTTCGGCGGCGGCGGCTACGCGGTCTCCGGTGGTCTGCACGGCGTCGGCGTCTCCGTCGTCAACGCGCTGTCCAGCAAGGTGTCGGTCGAGGTCAGGACCGACGGCCGGCGCTGGACGCAGGACTACAAGATGGGCGTGCCGACCGCCCCGCTCGCCGAGCACGAGGAGACGGGCGAGACCGGCACCTCGGTCACGTTCTGGGCCGACGCGGAGATCTTCGAGACCACCGACTACTCCTTCGAGACGCTGTCGCGGCGCTTCCAGGAGATGGCGTTCCTCAACAAGGGCCTGTTCATCCGGCTCACCGACGAGCGCGAGTCCGCGAAGGCGACCGCCGGCGCGGACGAGGCGGGGGCCGACGAGAAGGACGAGGTCAAGTCGGTCACGTACCACTACGAGGGCGGCATCGTCGACTTCGTGAAGTACCTCAACTCCCGCAAGGGCGACGTGGTGCACCCCACCGTCATCGACCTGGAGGCCGAGGACAAGGACAAGAGCCTGTCCCTCGAGGTCGCGATGCAGTGGAACAGCGGCTACAGCGAGGGCGTGTACTCCTTCGCGAACATCATCCACACCCATGAGGGCGGTACGCACGAGGAGGGCTTCCGGGCGGCGCTGACCTCGCTGATCAACAAGTACGCGCGGGACAAGAAGCTGCTGCGGGAGAAGGACGACAACCTCACGGGCGACGACATCCGCGAGGGCCTGACCGCGATCATCTCGGTGAAGCTGAGCGAGCCGCAGTTCGAGGGCCAGACGAAGACCAAGCTGGGCAACACGGAGGCCAAGACCTTCGTCCAGAAGGCCGTCTACGAGCACCTCAACGACTGGCTGGACCGCAACCCGAACGAAGCCTCGGACATCATCCGCAAGGGCATCCAGGCGGCCACCGCGCGCGTGGCGGCCCGCAAGGCGCGGGATCTGACCCGTCGCAAGGGCCTGTTGGAGTCGGCGTCGCTGCCGGGCAAGCTCTCCGACTGCCAGTCGAACGATCCCACCAAGTGCGAGATCTTCATCGTCGAGGGTGACTCCGCCGGTGGTTCGGCCAAGTCCGGCCGCAACCCGCAGTACCAGGCGATCCTCCCGATCCGCGGCAAGATCCTCAACGTCGAGAAGGCCAGGATCGACAAGATCCTCCAGAACCAGGAGATCCAGGCGCTGATCTCCGCCTTCGGCACGGGTGTGCACGAGGACTTCGACATCGAGAAGCTCCGCTATCACAAGATCATTCTGATGGCGGACGCCGACGTCGACGGCCAGCACATCAACACCCTGCTGCTGACCTTCCTGTTCCGCTTCATGCGGGACCTGGTGGAGCGGGGCCATGTGTTCCTCTCCCGCCCGCCGCTCTACAAGATCAAGTGGGGCCGGGAGGACGTCGAGTACGCGTACTCCGACCGTGAGCGCGACGCGCTCCTGGAGCTGGGCCGCCAGCGCGGCAAGCGCATCAGGGAGGACTCGATCCAGCGCTTCAAGGGCCTCGGCGAGATGAACGCCGAGGAGCTGCGCGTGACGACGATGGACGTCGACCACCGTGTCCTCGGCCAGGTCACCCTCGACGACGCCGCCCAGGCCGACGACCTGTTCTCGGTCCTGATGGGCGAGGACGTCGAGGCCCGCCGCCAGTTCATCCAGCGCAACGCCAAGGACGTTCGCTTCCTCGACATCTGAGTCGGTCTCTGCTGACCGCACCGGGAAGGATCTTCACCAGCAATGGCCGACGAGAACACTCCAGTCACGCCCGAGGCAGAGGGCGGCGACACCACCATGCGCATCGAGCCCGTCGGGCTCGAAACGGAGATGCAGCGTTCGTATCTGGACTACGCGATGTCCGTCATCGTCTCGCGTGCGCTGCCCGATGTCCGGGACGGTCTCAAGCCCGTCCACCGGCGGGTGCTGTACGCCATGTACGACGGCGGGTACCGGCCGGAGCGCGGCTTCTACAAGTGCGCCCGCGTGGTCGGCGACGTCATGGGCAACTACCACCCGCACGGCGACAGCTCGATCTACGACGCGCTGGTGCGACTGGCCCAGCCGTGGGCGATGCGGATGCCGCTCGTCGACTCCAACGGCAACTTCGGCTCTCCGGGCAACGACCCGGCGGCCGCCATGCGCTACACCGAGTGCAAGATGGCGCCGCTGTCGATGGAGATGGTCCGGGACATCGACGAGGACACCGTCGACTTCACGGACAACTACGACGGCCGTTCGCAGGAGCCGACCGTCCTGCCCGCCCGGTTCCCGAACCTGCTGATCAACGGCTCGGCGGGCATCGCGGTCGGCATGGCGACCAACATCCCGCCGCACAACCTGCGCGAGGTCGCGGCGGGCGCCCAGTGGTGCCTGGAGAACCCCGACGCCTCGCACGAGGAACTGCTCGACGCCCTCATCGAGCGCATCAAGGGCCCGGACTTCCCGACCGGTGCGCTGGTGGTGGGCCGCAAGGGCATCGAGGAGGCGTACCGCACCGGCCGTGGCTCGATCACCATGCGTGCGGTCGTCGAGGTCGAGGAGATCCAGAACCGGCAGTGCCTGGTGGTCACCGAACTGCCGTACCAGGTCAACCCGGACAATCTCGCGCAGAAGATCGCCGACCTGGTCAAGGACGGCAAGGTCGGCGGGATCGCGGACGTCCGTGACGAGACGTCCTCGCGCACCGGCCAGCGCCTGGTGATCGTCCTCAAGCGGGACGCGGTCGCCAAGGTCGTCCTGAACAACCTGTACAAGCACACCGACCTTCAGACGAACTTCGGCGCCAACATGCTGGCGCTGGTCGACGGAGTGCCCCGCACCCTGTCCCTGGACGCGTTCATCCGGCACTGGGTGACGCACCAGATCGAGGTCGTCGTCCGCCGTACGCGCTTCCGGCTGCGCAAGGCCGAGGAGCGGGCGCACATCCTGCGCGGCCTGCTCAAGGCCCTGGACGCCATCGACGAGGTCATCGCGCTGATCAGGGGCAGTGCGACCGTCGAGGTGGCGCGCACGGGCCTGATGGGCCTGCTGGAGATCGACGAGATCCAGGCGAACGCCATCCTGGAGATGCAGCTGCGCCGGCTGGCCGCCCTGGAGCGCCAGAAGATCGTCCAGGAGCACGACGAACTCCAGGCGAAGATCACCGAGTACAACGAGATCCTCGCCTCGCCGGTCCGCCAGCGCGGCATCGTCAGCGAGGAACTGGCCGCGATCGTCGAGAAGTACGGCGACGACCGCAAGACCATGCTGGTGCCTTACGACGGTGACATGTCCATCGAGGACCTGATCGCCGAGGAGGACATCGTCGTCACCGTCAGCCGCGGCGGCTACGTGAAGCGGACGAAGACGGACGACTACCGGGCACAGAAGCGCGGCGGCAAGGGCGTACGCGGCACGAAGCTGAAGGAAGACGACATCGTCGACCACTTCTTCGTTTCGACCACCCACCACTGGCTGCTGTTCTTCACCAACAAGGGGCGGGTCTACCGGGCCAAGGCGTACGAGCTGCCGGACGCCGGCCGGGACGCGCGCGGCCAGCACGTGGCGAACCTGCTGGCCTTCCAGCCGGACGAGGCGATCGCCGAGATCCTGGCGATCCGCGACTACGAGGCCGCGCCGTACCTTGTCCTGGCCACCAAGGCGGGCCTGGTCAAGAAGACGCCTCTGAAGGATTACGATTCGCCGCGTTCCGGTGGTGTCATCGCGATCAACCTGCGCGAGCGGGAGGACGGTTCCGATGACGAACTGATCGGGGCCGAACTGGTCTCGGCGGACGACGATCTGGTCCTGATCAGCAAGAAGGCGCAGTCGATCAGGTTCACCGCCTCGGACGAGACGCTGCGGCCGATGGGCCGGGCGACCTCGGGTGTCAAGGGGATGAGTTTCCGCGAGGGCGACGAGCTTCTCTCGATGAATGTCGTTCGACCCGGTACGTTCGTGTTCACTGCCACGGACGGCGGGTACGCGAAGCGGACCGCCGTCGACGAGTACCGCGTCCAGGGCCGCGGCGGCCTGGGTATCAAGGCCGCCAAGATCGTGGAGGACCGCGGTTCGCTCGTCGGCGCGCTGATCGTCGAGGAGAGTGACGAAATCCTCGCCATCACCCTGTCCGGCGGTGTGATTCGTACGCGAGTCAACGAGGTCAGGGAGACGGGCCGTGACACCATGGGCGTCCAACTGATCAACCTGGGCAAGCGCGATGCCGTCGTCGGTATCGCACGTAACGCCGAGGCGGGGCGTGAGGCGGAGGAAGTCGACGGCGACGTGGCCGTGGACGAAACCGCCGAGGACGTCGCGGCCACCGGCACGGACGAGGGTGAGGCATCCTCGGCCGAGTAGCACGAGGAGTGTGTGTCATCGTGAGCGGAGCCACGGGCGCCGGTTCGGTCGGTACCTCGACCGGGACCGATTCCGGTACGGGAACGGACGACGGCGGCCGTGGCTCCGCCGCGGACGCCGGGAACGCCGGGAACGCCGGGAACGCTGTGAACCCTATGAACACGGTGGATCCGCACACGACCAATCTCCAGCCGGTCAAGTCGCCCGCGACCGACCCGCACTCGCCCGATACTCATGGATCCCAGGGGGGAACTGTGACGGACACCCGAGGCCCGCACACCCAGCATTACGGCGCTGGGGTGGGCCCGGCCACCCCCGGTGCGCAGCCGCCGGCAGGTGAGGCGCAGGGCGCCTCGCCGCTGCCCGGTGAGCGGCAGCAGCAGCCCACCGGGCCCTATCACCCGCCGCAGGCGTACTCGGCGCAGACCTCCTCCTCGACGGGGTCCACGCGCCGGCCGCGCACCGGCGCACGGACCACGCCGCGCACCCGCAAGGCGCGCCTGCGCGTGGCCAAGGCGGACCCGTGGTCGGTGATGAAGGTCAGCTTCCTGCTCTCGATCGCGCTCGGCATCTGCACGATCGTCGCCTCGGCGGTGCTGTGGATGGTCCTGGACGCGATGGGCGTCTTCTCGACGGTCGGCGGCACCATCTCCGAGGCGACCGGCTCGAACGAGGGGAATGGCTTTGACCTGCAGTCCTTCCTGTCGCTGCCGAAGGTCCTGACGTTCACGGCGATCATCGCGGTCATCGACGTCGTCCTGGCGACGGCACTGGCCACGCTGGGCGCGTTCATCTACAACCTGTCCGCGGGCTTCGTCGGCGGCGTCGAGCTGACGCTCGCCGAGGACGAGTGACGGGCTGCCCCGGAACGCGTGACGGGTCGCCGGGGACGCGTCACGGGCCGCCCGGGACGCGTGACTTTCCAGGCCACTGCGATGCCAAACCTCTGCCGTGCAGCCTGCGACAACCGATTTTGGGACTGCCCCGGTCGTGCGCTAATCTTCAGGGGTCAGCGCGCGGGACACACACCGCAGAGCGCGGCGGGGCTATAGCTCAGTTGGTTAGAGCGCATCCCTGATAAGGATGAGGCCACAGGTTCAAATCCTGTTAGCCCCACCAGCGAGAAGACCTCCGGTCCATCAGGGCCGGGGGTCTTTTGGTGTGACGGTGGGCGCCAAGCGTCAGGGGCAGGTGGGGTGCAGTGGACGCCGCAGCGGTCGATCGCCTTGCTGTGACACCTCGTCGGACGGCCGACGGATCCCTGTGATCCGTCGGCCGTCCGCGGTTTTCGGCTCGTTGCCTTGCTACCGGTGCGTGACACGTGCGCGGTGTCCCCATTTCAGCGGTGTCTTTATTCAGCCTTGCCCATGTTCGGAGGGTTCGGGGAGGTCGGTGCCCGGTGCGGCCGGGGCGGTGGCCGGTTCGGGGGTGGGGCCGGGCGCGGTGGAGGTGAGGCCGCGGACCTGGGGGGAGAGGAGGGCCGCGGCCGTGGCCAGGGCGATGAGGGTGGCACAGGCGGCCAACGCGGGTCTGGTGCCGGTGAGGTCCGCCGTGGGGCCGGCCACGAGGAGGCCGAGCGGGGCGAAGGCCAGGGAGCCGAACCAGTCGTAGGAGCTGACGCGGGACAGGGCCGCTTCGGGGATCTCGCGCTGGATGGTGGTGGACCACAGCACGGCGAAGACGTCGGAGGAGACCCCCGAGCAGAACATGACCGTCGTCGTCAGCCAGACCGGGGCCGACGCGGCGAGCAGGGCGGTCGGCACGGCAGCCGGGAAGGTGGCCACCACCGCCACGAGGACCGGTCGCCGCACCCGGACGCGGGTGGCCAGTCCGGCCCCGGCGATGGTGCCGAGCGCCTGGGCGGCGACGATGATCGACCAGGCACGGGCCCCGCCCAGATCCTCCTCGGCGATCAGGGGACCCAGTACGCCCGCGTTGGCGTTCAGCGCGGCGACCACGACCGCGTACTGGGCGACGACCACCCACAGCCACTGCCGGGAGGAGAACTCGCGCCAGCCCTCCCGCAGGTCGTCCCAGCCCGAGGACGTCTTCGCCGGGCGGCCCGGCACACGCAGGCGGGCGGTGAGGGCGGCGCTGACGACGAAGGACGCGGCGTTCAGGGCGAGTGCCCAGCCGGCTCCGATCCAGGCGACGGTGAGCCCGGACAGGGCGAGACCGAGAAGCAGGGAGATGTTGGTGCCCACCCGGAGCAGTCCGTTGGCCTGCTGGAGCCGGTCGGCGGGCACGACCAGCGGCACCACGCCGTCCATGGCGGGGGAGAACAGGGCGGTCGCGGTGCCGGCCACCACCGCCAGCGCGCACATGAGGACGAGGGGCGCGTGGCCGGACAGTGCCAGGGCGGCGAGGCCCGCGTAGGCGGCGGCGCCGGCGAGATCGGCCAGGACCATCAACCGCGCGCGCGACATCCGGTCCGCGAGCACCCCGCCGACCAGGATGAACACCAGCTGCGGCAGTGCCTGGCAGGCCAGGACCAGCGACAGCCGTGCGGGTGTCGCCCCGGGCAGGGCCAGCACGGCGAAACCGAGCGCCACGCGGGCGAAGCCGTTGCCGAGCACCGAGATGACACGGGCCGAGGCGAGCAGCAGGAACTGGTGGGATCGCTGGTCGTGCGGGTGGCCGGAGCGTGGGGTGGAGGACGTCACGGCGTCGCACTGTAGGGCGGGGGCGCGGGTGGTGTTCGGCAAACCGGCCATCACCCGGCAGGACAGGAAAACGCTCGACCGCTGGCGACGGGGGATGCACCAGCGGTCGAGCTATGGCCAAGGGTAACAAGGCCGGTCGGGCCGTGGGGGCCAACTGCCGATCGGCGACCGGGAGTTGTGATCTGGATCACGGGGCGGTGTGTGTCGTCGCCGCTGCCGCCGGCCGGCGTTCTGCCGTCGGTGGTGCGATCCGTTCGGGTGGGGTGGGGGATGCGGTCCGTTCCGGTTGGGGTCCGTGGTGTGGTCGGTCCCTGCCGGGCGGGACGACTTTCCCGCCCCCGGCGCGCCCACCAGCATGACCGGGCCGCCCGTCAGTTCCGCGCCGCGGAGCTGGTCGACGAGGGCTTCCGCACCCCGGGGATCAGCACCTGGAGCACCGCGGCGAGGGTGCCGAACCGGGCCGGTACGTTCTCGGCCAGCCGCCAGTCGCTGATGGAAAACTCGCTCTCTACGGCTGACCTGCGGCTATGTCCGGGGGTGGACGCCAGACTCTCGTTGCGATGCGCCGCAGATGGCAGGATCGCGATACAGTAGCCGACCGGTTACTCGCTGTCCGGACAGGTCAGCACCCCAGAGCTTCGGAGAACAGCTCATGGCGCCGTATATTCTCGGCCACCTTCGACCCAAGTCGTCGCACGGCGGCGCGGGTCCGGCCACGCGGACCTGGCAGGACGCGCAAGCCCGACCGTAAGCCCGGACGTGACGCGGTGAGCCCGACATCCCGACCGCAGGTCCGAGAGGCGCGTGACCCCGGCCGCTTCCGACGGCTGTCGCGCTGACCACCGGGCCCCCGATCCTCCGATCCGCGCTCATCCCGTCGGCTCGGCGCGGATCGATGCCGCCCGCAGCGTCCGGCACTGGTCCCCGCGTGGGGAGGGACCAGTGCCGGACGGCGGGGTTTCGGCGGCCGGGGTGGCCGAAACCCGCGGGCGCGCCGCAAGTCGTACGCCATTGCGTACGCGTCTACGTTCATGCGCCCGTACGCCTCTACGTCGGTACGCCCTGAGCGTCCCTGCCTCGCCCTGTGAATCTGACGATCCGTCAGTTATGGTCGGCCGTCAGGGATGCTTCCGAAAGGGTGAGCGCGGTGGAATCACGTCTCCAGAGCCCGGAGCCTTCGGGTACCCCTCGCTGGGTTGCGATGTTCTACGAGCCGGCCTCGGCGGCATGGCGGATCGGCGCCGAGTCGCCGCATCGTTCCCCGGTGCTGCACGCGGTGGGCGAGATGACTCAGACCGTACGCGCGCGTGGTGGCGAACCGGTCGTCGTCCTGTGGGGGCCGCGGGACGGCGCGTGGCACCGGGCCGAACGCTCCGTGGCGTCCCCCGGGGACGTGGCGTCTGCCGGGGACGTGGCGTCTCCCGTTTCGGCGGGGCCGTCGCCCGCTGAGCCCGTCGACCGCGCCGACGAGGCGAGCGAGGCGAGCGAGCGAGTGGAGCCGCAGAGCAAGCTCGCGGAACGGATGGACGACCGGCGGCATCAGGTGCTCATGGCGGGACTGGGCAAGGCGGGCCTCTACGACCTCGCGCCGGACGATCTCACCGCCGTACAGACCCTCGTCGACCGACTGGACGAGACCACCCTGCGCAGGGTCGCCCACTGGCTCGCGACCGCCGGCGGCGAGGGCTGAGCGCTTCGCTGGAAGTGCCGCGAAGTGGAAGTTCCGCGGTGTGCCGTCGTTCGTCTGCGGCGCCGTCGTGGCTGGTCACGTGGTTCCCCGCGCCCCTTCAGGGCGCTGCCGAACCGGAGCGGATGTCGCACAGCCTGCTTGGCCGCGCCATCGTGTCCGCGTCCTTTCCGGATCTGTGTCGGGTTCGGGCCCGGATTTGGGCCCGGATGTGGGCCCGAGGTCCGGGTCCGGACCGGTTCCGGGGACTTCCGGGGCCGGGCCCGGGTTTCGGGGCGTCCAAGTCCGATTCGCCGGACCGTTGCGAGGGCAGTGACGTCGTTGTAGGTCAGGTCCCTTGGTCCGCATCGCCGGTCGTACCCGATCGGGGGGCGATGCCCGCTCGCGACGGGAGTGCGCATGACAGTCTCCATCGACCGCAACCTCTGTTACGGCTCCGGCGAGTGCGCCCACCGGGTGCCGTCCGTCTTCGCGTTCGAGGACGGATACGGCGTCGTACGCCCCGGTCGCGAGGGCGGCGAAGACAAGGCGCTCGTGCGGGACGCGGCCGAGCGGTGCCCCTCCCAGGCGATCAGCGTCACCGAGTAGCGGGGATACGCAGTCCGGTGGTGGAGACTTCGGGCAGCTCCGGGGTGGAGAACCTGGGCACTCCTGTGGTGGAGACCTTGGTGACGCTCGGCCGCCGCTATGTGCGGGCCGCGCCGCGCTCGTTCGGCAAGGCGGTCCTGGTGGCCCGGGGCTGAATCCGTATCTGCGGGCCGGGGAAAGCGGGCATGCGAAGGCCCCGGCCGGGGGGAGGCCGGGGGCTTCTGGCGATGTGAAGCTGTACGCAATTCGCCTTTGAAAGGTGTTGCTCGCTACGTCGCTACGCCGTTACGTCGCGGCATCACGGTGTTGCTGTGGTGCGTTGTTGCTGTGTAGCGGAGGCACGCTGTCCCGCGGCCCTTGCCGTTCCGCCGCCCCGGGTGTCCCGGGCACTGCGTCACGACGGCACTGCGTCTTTGGTGTTCCTGCCGCTGCATTACGTCATCACGCGTATTTCTTGATCACGCGTACTTCTCGCGGTGGAGGGGCCCCGGGTCAGCAGGTGAGTGGCGCGTCGGCTTCCGCTTCGGTCGGGGCGTTCGCTGACGTGTCTTCGAGGGGGCGGTGGCGGCAACTCGGGGACTTGCCGTGGGCCTCGGCGCCGATCCGTTGCTTCATCGTCGGGGGCAGCGTGCCGGCCCGGGCCCAGGATCTGGACCAGGAGAACTGGGCCGCCGCCGGTGCCGGCGCGGGTGCGGCGCTCTTGAGCGGAGCTTCGATCTGCGGTGCGGCCGCCGCGGTGGCGGCGGTGCCGAGTCCGAGCGCCGTGCACAGCGCGAGGAAGGCGGTGACGATGGCGGTCCACAGCTTCATGACCGTGGTGGTGCGGGCCATGACCCCTCACTTTCAGGTTGGGCGATTTGCGTACTTTCCTCATGATGTGTATGAGCGTCGCAAAGTGGTGGACCTGGGCCCGTGGCGCGTCGATGTTCAGATGAACACCACTCGAATGGGCTCAGATCAGAAGAAAAGCTCCCAAATATGGGTGGCACTGGATGAAAGGGGAGCAAAGTGACGCTGTGTGGAAGGATGATCACTCTGCGGTGAAGGACCCGCCGACCTGGTCTATTGCGGTTTTGAGGGCGGGAGTTGGGACCCGGCTCAGGTCACCGACCGATATCGGTCGGTGTGTATAGTCGGGCGGCAGAGGTCCCCTACGTCAAGGAAAGACGAGGTCGCGCGGTGAAGAAGCTTCTCCTGGTCGCACTGGCCGCCATCGGCGGGCTCCTCGTGTACCGCCAGATCCAGGCGGATCGCGCCGAGCAGGATCTGTGGACGGAGGCGACTGACTCCGTGCCCACGGGTTCGTGAACAAAGACACCAGAAACTGAATCGGACCCCGGCCGCCCCTGCGGTCGGGGTTTTGTGTTGCCTGGACGCCGATGACGGGGTAGGGGCCGCCCACGAGCGGGGCGTTTCGGACGGCCGCACGGATCGGCGGGATGACCCGGGTGCGCGTTGGGCAGGATGGGCCACGGTCCATACGGGCGGTGCGGCGCGGCGGCGGAGACAGCTCTCCTGGCGGTCCGTCGGCCGCGAGCGGCGTAGGACGACGTGCGGGGCGGCGGCGTGTGGCGTACGGGGCGTGCGGTGCGTGCGGTGCGTGCGGTGCGTGTGGTGCGTGTGGTGCGTGCGCGTGGTGCGTGACGGCATGCGGTGTACGACGGCGTGCGGCGCGGCGCCGTGCGGTGTACGACAACCTGTCGTGCGCGGCGCCGTGTGGTGTACGACGGCGTGTGGTGCGTGCCGACGTGCGGTATCCGGCTTCCCGCTGTATATGCGTCCCGTCGACGGACGGATGTGCGTCCCGGCGGCGGGGCGAACTGCGGGACACGACGAGGGGTGGCGCGGAATGGGGCGGCATACGGCGTGGTGGTGGTCCGGGCGAACCCGGTGGCGCCGTCGGGCGCCCGGCACCGCCGTGCGTGGTGCGGCGGCAGTCGGGACGTTGGCTGTGTTGTGCGCTGTCGCGCTGCTGCCGGGTACGCCGGCCGCGGCCGCGACCGCGTCGGCGGGCGTGGGCTCGGGCTCGGGCGCGGCGACCGAGGATTCCCCGGGGTACGCCTTCACGCCCGGCGCCCGTACCGTCACCGGAGCGGCGAGCACCACGGACGCGGCGCGGCTGGAACCGGGCGAAACCTACCGGAGTTCCCTCGCGGGGAATCGCAAGCTCTACTACCGTCTGGAACTCCAGGCGCCGACGACCGCGTACGTCCCCGTGACCGCCATACCCCCCGCCCGTGCCACCGTCTCGGCCAGCGACGGCATCAGGGTGTCGGTGCAGGACGCCACCGGCGGTTCCTGCTCCTACGCTTCGGCGCGCTTCGGCGCCGGCCTGAGCCCCCGGCCGGTCACGGCACTGGGGATGCGCGAGGCCGGCAAGACCCTGTGCCAGGGGGCGGGTACGTACTACGTGCTGGTCGAACGCCTGGAAACACCCGATACATCCGGCTCGGGTGGCGCGTCCGACTCGGCTTCAGGATCCGGCTCGGGTTCGGCCTCCGACCCGGGTTCCGGCTCCGGGGCCTGGGACCTGGAATTGGCGCCGGTGGCCGAGCCGGGTCTGACGCGGTCCGGGAGCACCAGCGCACCCGAGGTGTGGGACTCCGCCTCGCCCGAGCCGGTCACCGGCGAGCCCCGGCGGCGGACCGGCGGAGCGGGCTTCGCCACGGCGCGGGCCTTGGAGCAGGGGGTGTGGCAGACGGACCTGCGGCCCGGACAGACCCTCTTCTACAAGGTGCCGGTCGACTGGGGCCAGCAGGTGCACGCCACCGCCGACCTCGGCAGTACGACGGGGTCGGGCGGCTATGTCAGCGGCGCCCTCGACCTGACGCTCCACAACCCCGTACGCGGCTACGTCGACGACGCGGCCCTCAGTTACAACGGCAGCCAGCAGGAGGCCGCCCTCGATCCCCTGCCGCCCGTCGAGTACCGCAACCGGTACGCCGTGCCCGACGAGGTGAACTCCATGCGCTTCGCCGGCTCGTACTACCTCGTCGTGCACCTCAGCGAGGGGATGGCCGACACGTTCGGCCAGGGCCCCTTCGGGGTGACATTGCGCGTGCGTCTCAGCGGTACTCCGCACACCGCCCCCGGGTACGCCGGGCAGCCCGAGCCGCGGGACGTCTTCGACGTCACGGCCCAGGACCGGGAGGCGGCCGTGACCGGGCGGACCGACGGCGGGGGGAACACCGCGATGCGGGCGCTCGCGACCGGCGGCATCGGCATGGGGAGCGTGCTGCTGCTGGTGCTCGGGGTGTGGACGGTGGCGGCCCGGCGACGGACCCGCGCCTAGCCCCGGTCCGTCGCCGAGGACGAGTGCCGCCGCTCAGACGCGGATCGCCTCTCCTCCACGGACTGCTGCTCCGACGTGGACCGTCCCTCCCTCCGTGGATCGCCCTTTCTCCACGGATCGCGGCTCAGACGCTGACCGGCGCTAAGACACTGACCGGCGCTCGCCGCTCGCCGCTCGCCGCTCGCCGCTCAGACGCGGGTCAGGGCCCAGAAGCCCACGGCGTAGCAGGCCAGCGCGAGAAGGAGGATCGGTATCGCGGCCTTCGCCGGAGGGCCGGGACGGCGGGCACGGCGCGCGTGGCGCGTGGCGCGGTGCGGCGCGGGTGCCGGAGATTCCGGCAGGGGCACGTGATCCGGCACGGGTGCGAGAGATTCCGGCGCGGAATCGGGAACCCGCGGGCTCTGAGCGGTGTACGAAACAGTAGGGGCGTCAACGCGGCGCGGCTGTTCCGGCGGCAGGGCCTGAGCAGGGTTCCACGGGGTCTGCGGATGGGGGGAGGAAAGGGCATGGGGGGAGACGTAGGGGGAGGGGGAGGCCGAGGAGTGTCCGGGGTTGGGCACGGTCACCGTTGGCGGTTGTGCTTGCGCGGGGTGCTGGGGTTGCGGCTGCGCAGTCTGGTGATCGGCCTGGTGGTCGATGTGGTGGTCGACGTGTTGGTCGGCCTGCTGCGGCAGCGGGACGTAGGGCTGGGCGGCCGGTGTCGGAGGCGATTGGGTGCCGTGCGGCCGGGCGGGCTGCGGAGGCGGCAGATGGAAGCTCCCGGTGTCCGACATACCGGCCGACTGCGGACCGGTGGCCTCGCGCGGATCGACGGATGCGGGCGCTTCCGGAGAGCCGGGTACGGAGCCCGTGCCGGCGGGCCCGGTCCGACCCGAGACACGGTACGGGTCCTGCGTGGGGTGGTCGTGCACCGAAGCGGACATGTCCTGCGCGCCGAATGGGCCATGGCCCCTGCCGACGCCGGAGACCGCGGAACTGGAGAAAGAGGCACCGGAGACCGCTGCACCAGAGACCCCGGCTCCGGCCGTCCAGACCCCCTCTCCGGCTGTCCAGGCTCCGGACGCGCCGCCCGGCGCGGCCGGTCCCGGCTGCCCGGGTCGGGTTCCGGCATTCCCCTCCGCCTCGACGTCCACGCCCGACGCGGGCTTGAGGGGGCCCTCGGGTCCGAAACCGGGAGGAAGTGGGCCAAGTTGGTCGAAGATCTCGATCAACTCGTCGTCGGGGCCGGGCTCCGGCAGGAGTTCCATGGCCGAGACGAGCGCCTTGCGGGCACCCGTGGCGGTGCGGAAACGGGCCACCGGATCCGGTTGCAGCAGCGTCGACACCACCTGCCAGAGCGGCTCGGGGACGCCCTTGGGCGCACCCGGCGTCCCGCGCTCGGCGAAGTACTGGACGAGGGCCTTCGCGTCGGGCTTGGCGCCCTCCAGCAGATACAGCGCGACCAGGCCCGCGGCGAACAGGTCGGCGGGAAAGTCGGGTTCCGCGCCCAGCATCTGCTCGGGCGCGAGATAGCCCGGCGTTCCCACCACGAGGTTGGTCTCGGTCAGCCGCGGTTCGCCGAGCCGCATGGCGATGCCGAAGTCCGACAGGCGCAGCCGTGGCCGGCCGGTTCCGGTGGCTTCCAGCAGGATGTTGGCTGGCTTGATGTCGCGGTGCACGACACCTTCCTCGTGCACCGCGGCGAGGCCGGACAGGAGCTGGTCGAGCAGGGTGCAGACGACGGCCGGCGGCAGCGGGCCGTAGTCGCCGACCAGGTGGACGAGCGAGCCGCCGGCGACGAGGTCCATGGTGAACAGGACCTTGTCGTCGTCGGCGGCCCAACTGGCCGGAGCAAGGACATGGGGGTGATCGATCCGCAGGGCCTGTTCCCGTACGAACCGCAGGAGGGAGTGGGCGTCGCGTTGCTGGAGCACCTTGGCGGCGACATAGCGGCGGCGACGGTGGTCCCAGGCACGCCAGACGGCGCCGACGCCTCCGTGTCCGATCGGGTCGGCCAGTTCGTACCGGCCGGCGAAGACCTCACCCATGGCTGTCCGTCGCTCCTCCCCCTGCGGTTCCCCCTTGCCCCTCTTGCTTCCCCCGAGATGAGTGATACGACCCCTTGTCGTGCTCTCAGGCACTCCCCCGCTGCGTCGGCCCGTCCGCCGGACCCCCTCCGATGGACGGACCGGGGGAGTCAGCTCTGGTGGGACTGGTAGTGCGCGACGGCGTCGGAGGTGCGGCCCGCGCCGTACACCCGGAGGAACTCTGCCAGTTCGGGGTGGCTCGGGGCGAGGGAGTCGGCGGCCTCGATGATGTCCCCCGCGGCGGCCACCGAGCGCAGCAGCGACTGGATCTCGCGGACCACCCGCTTGACCGTCGGCGCGCCCGAAACGCTCGTCGTCTGTGTGGTGTTGCTGAGCATGGAGCCCCCCTGCGACTTCTTGATCTCCTCCATGCGGTCGGTCGCCTCGGCCGCGCTGACACTGCCGTCCGCGACCTGCGCCGCCAGGTCCTGCAGCAGCTGCACCCGCTGGACCACCGCGGGATTGCCGATCTTGGCGCGCTGGCCGCTCATCAGCTGTGACAGCATCGGAGCGGACAGTCCCAGTACCGCCGCGAGGCGGGCCTGGTTGAGTCCGAGATCGTCTATGAGCTTTCGAAAGAGCGCCCCCAACGGCTCTCCGTACCAGTTCCGCTGCAGCTCCCGCGCTCTGGCGGTGGCTTCCTGCTGTGCGGCGTCCATTTCGCGTCTCCCCATCGCTTCCCCAAGAAACGTGGTTCGCTGTAGCGAACCACGCCGAGCATCTTACGGAGCGTGGTCGTTTCCAGGGACCCCCATCTTTTTTGCGAGATCCCGGGGGTGACCCGGTACTCTGGTCTGCGGCGCCGACCCGAGCGTGATGCTCGTGACGGACGTCTTTCACCAGGGGCCTTAGCTCAGTTGGTAGAGCGCTGTCTTTGCATGGCAGATGTCAGGGGTTCGACTCCCCTAGGCTCCACCGCAGGTCAGGTGCCCTCCGAGGACGAATCTCGGAGGGCACTTCCATGATCAGAAACCGTGCAGGGCCCCACAACCCCGAACGATCATGGATTGCCCGTCCCTGCCTGAGGGCGTGATCAATGCGCTCGTCGTCCTGGAGTGCAGACGGGACGAAGGTGGCGTAACTCCCACTCTCGCGCCAGCCGCAGGCTTGTCGTTCCTGCGGCTCCCGGATGGGGAGACCCCGGCCCGCAGGCGGCGATTTCCTCTGCGTTACTCGGCGGGGGCGTCCGTACAAGCGCAGACCGCCCCACCGCGCCCAGAGGATGGGGATGGGGTGGCTGCTCTGACCGAGTCACCCAGCAGTAGACTCAAAGACCAAGCAATAGCGGCAAAAGTCAAACAACGGATACAAAGACGCAGCAACAGAACTAAAGGTCAAATAACAGACAAGTAGAGCCTCTTGTCGAGGACGGGGTGCATGAGAACGCCCCCGGTCGGCTCGGCGGCCGGTTCGGAACTTCCTTCCGCTCGTGGTGAGCAGGAGTTCGCGTCGGGTGCCCCCATCCGGAGTGGTTTGGCTCAACGTCTTCCGGGTGTGTGACGAACGGACGAGTGATCGCGTCGTCCACCACTTCGGGAGGCATTCATGAAGACGCGTATGGCCCTGGCTCTGAGCGGGGCCGCGACGCTGCTGGCGACGACGTTGGGGGCGCCCGCGGCGCTGGCCGCAACACCGGGTTCGACGGCGGAGGCCGCCCCCGCACACCGCGTCGCGGCACGGGGATGCGTCAACGCCGACAGGTTCCCCCTGATCGTCCGGAACACGACTGATGCTCCCGCGCTCGTCTTCGACCAGCGCGACTGCCGGGGGTCGGTGATCGGGGTCGTCCCGCCCGGGCAGACGCAGGTCTTCGAGTTCGGGGAAAGCGTCTACTACAACTGACGCACGGTCGGGACGGTTCACCGTATGGGACGGTCCTGGTTGGTCCTGGTCAGTCCCCTTGGTCCCGATCAATCCCGGTCCGTCCCGGTCCGTCTCGGTCGGATCGGTGTCCGGCCGGGCCGCCGGGCGGCGGTAGGCCGGGCGTCGGGTGCGGCTGCCGGGTGGTCTTCCGCGCTCCTCGGGTCGGGACGGGCGCGTCGGCCGGGCCGCTGGTGGCACTGCTGGACCGGCCACGAAGGCGCGCGTGACGCGTGGTGCTTCCCGGCCGGGTCAATCGTTGTCGTTGTCGGCCTCGTCGTCCTGCTGGGTGTGGTTCTTCCCGGAGTCGTTCGTGGCGCCGGCCGGGGCCTGGTCCGCGGACGGCGGACCGGTGGACCCGGCCGTGGAACCGGTGGAGGGCGACGGGTCGGGTCCGGAGGTCTCCGCCGAGCCGGAGCCGGCCGAGAACAAGGCCATGCCGATCAGCAGCGCGGCCAGGAAAAGCACCGCCGCGGCGATGGCACCCACCAGTCTGGGGCTGCGGGTGACGAGGAGCCGCAGTGCGGGGCTACGGCTGCGGCCCCGGCGGGGCAGGGCGGCGTGGGCGCTGGAGTTCGGCAGCGCGTAGGTGGTCGCGGGGCCCGGTTCGGCGGATGGGTGCCGGGCTGTCGTCCCGCCGCCGACCGGTCCGAGCGCGCCCGCGCCCGGATGCCCGACCGGACCGGCGCCCGCTCGGCTGCCGCGACCGCCGCCCGCTCGGCCGCCCCGGTTGCCCGGACCACTGCCGGTCCGCCCGGCCGCGGCGGCGCCCGGCCTCCCGCCCGGGCCGGCGGCCGTGTGCCGGGCCGCTGCCTGGGGTGTCGGACCGGCGGTGGCAGGGCCGGGTCCGGGGCCGCCCGGGCCGGCTGCGCGCCTGCCGGACTGCCGGGGCTCGGCGGGCGGGAGCGGTTCGCGGTGCCCACGCCAGGAGTCGACGCCGAACCAGCCGGCGACCTGGGCCGCGGTGGGGCGGGCTTCGGGCTGCTTGGCGAGCATGCCGAGCAGGTAGTTCTCCAGCGCGGGCGGCATGTCGACGCCGTACTGCCGGGGCGGGGTGGGCGCGGTGTCGAGGTGGTGGTGGAGGATGGCGACCGCCGTGTCGGCCTCGAAGGGCGGTCGGCCGGTGAGGAGTTGGTAGAGCACACAGCCCAGGGAGTACACGTCGGACGGCGGCCCGGCGTTCCGGCCCAGGGCGCGTTCGGGCGCCAGGTACAGGCTGGTGCCGACGATCTGGCCGGTCGCGGTGAGGCCGCCCGCCGGGTCGTCCATGAAGCGGGCGATGCCGAAGTCGCCGATCTTGAGGGAGCCGTCGGCGGCGAGCAGCAGGTTCCCGGGCTTGATGTCGCGGTGCACGATCCCCTGCTGGTGCGCGGCGGTCAGGCCGGCCGCCGCCTCGGCCGCGATGCGGGCCACCCGCTCCGGGGGCAGCGAACCCGCACTGGCCAGCACGTGCGCGAGGCTGTCGCCCTCGACCAGTTCCATCACCAGGAACAGCCGGTCCTCATGAGCACCAAAGTCCAGGACCCCCACCACATGGGGGTGGTCGAGCCGTCCCGCGGTCTGCGCCTCCAGCCGGAATCGGGCGGTGGCGGTGGCGTCGGAGCCCTGGGCCAGCAGGAACTTGATCGCCACATCTCTGTCGAGCGTCTCGTCCCGTGCCTGCCAGACCTCACCCATCGCTCCGCGCCCGAGGGTGGTCTGCGGCCGATACCGGCCCGCTATCAGCACCTGTCCTTCATCCTCACGCCGTGGGCCAACTCCTGTCGCCGCAGGCCAACACTCTGTGCGTGGGGCGGTGTTGGTGGGGGTGCCGCAGCGGGCTCAGCCTACTTGCCGGTGCGGGCCGTCCGATCCCGGCTCCGTCCCGCGGGGGCACCCGGGGAGGGCCGCGGGGCTTCCGGCTCCGTCCCGGCGGGCACTACGGGCATCGCTCGGTCGTTCGATAGAGACCGGGTACTGCCCGGTCGTACGGTACGGACGATCTATACGATGGTGCCCGGAATGGGTGACCGGGGGTCATTACGGGTGGGGGCGAACCGATCATGACGTACCGCGGGCTTTCGTGGGCGTGAGCGGGGCCGGGCGCGGGCAGCCGCGGGACCTGCTGCTGCGTGCGGCGAGGTTCGTGGGCCGTACGCTGCGCGGCGAGTGGCAGGGGATCGTCGTCGAACCGCTGCGGCAGCTTCGGCGGCGCGGGCCGTCCGGGCTCTCGCTGGCGTTCGTGGCGGCGTTCGGGGTCATCTTCTTCCACGACCTGGCTCAGCGGCCGACGGGTGCGCTGGTGGTGTGGCGGGTGGGCGGGGTCACCGCCGATCTGCCGCTGTGGGTCGCCCTGCTGCGTACGCCGGTGTCCCTCTACGTACCCGCTCTCGATCTGCCGGTCTGGGCTGGTATCACCCAGTTGTTCCTGGCGTTCGCGCTGGCCGAACTCGCCCTGGGCCGGGCCCGTACGCTCGCGGTGGCGTACGCGGCCACGCTGGCCGGCACCCTGTCGGTGCGGGTGATGATCGCGCTCGGGCCGGGCTGGTGGGGGCTGGGGCTGCCGCCCGGGATCGGGCAGGTCCTGGACACCGGGCCGTCCGCCGCGGTGGTGGGCCTGTTCACCTACCTCTCCGTCGTCCGGCGCGCTCCGGTGGTGTTCACCCTCACCGGCGGGTCGATGGTGTGGGAGTCGATCGCAGTACCCAACCTGGCCGGCCGTGAGCATCTGATCGCGGTGGCCGTCGCGATCGTCCTCGGCCTCCTGCACGGTCACCGGCCACAGTGGCTCGGCCGCCGGTTCCCGCTGCGGCCGGAGCGGGAAGCCTTGCGTTTCCCCTGGCGGCCGGAGTGGGCAGCCCCGCGTTTCCCCCGGCGGCCGGAGTGGGCAGCCTTGCGTTTCCCCCCATGGCTCCCCCGGCGGTCGGAGCGGCTCGGTCTTCGTGTCCCCGGCCGCACCCACGCCCCCGAGGCTCCCTCTCCTGCGCCTGCCCGCTCCCCGAGCCCTGCCCCGGTACCCTCACCCAGCCCCGACTCGAATCCACCCGCCACCCCTGCGCCCCTGCCGGAAGCCGACGCGTCCCCGGCGAATTCCCCCGCACGCCCACCACGGCCCCCAGTGCCCCTACCGGCCCTGGCCCCGGCCGCTTCGCCAGGATCTTCGGCATCTCCCGGATCTCCCGGATCTCCCGGATCTCCGGGAACTCGGGAATCTCCGGAATCTACCGAATCTCCGGAATCTCCTGGGTCACTGAAATCATCGGAAAATTCTGTATCTCCCGATTCCATGGGGGAAGGGCGATGCGGGCCGGTCCTGCACTGAGCCGCGCGCTCTGGAGGCCGATGCACGGGTCTGCCACGATGATCCTGTTCGGCGGCAAGCGTGGAGGGGGAGGCGCCCGGTGCCGGAGAAGGACGAGACCGCGCGGAGCCCCCGTCGCACGGTGCTGGCCGTGCTGCCCTTCGCCACGATGGCGGCGGTCGCCGTCGCCGACCTCACCACCAGCCCATCCGTAGGGTTTCTGCCGCTGGTCGCGGTGGGACCCGCGTTCGCGCCACTCGTCGGCGGCTGGCGGCGCACCGCCGGCATCGGCCTGCTGGCGCTGCTGCTCTCCGCCGGTCTCAGCTGGTACAGCGACCTGTTCGACGCGCGGCGCGGCTACATGGCCCTCGCCGCGGTCCTCGGGGTCACCGTGGCGGGGCTGGTGGCCGTGTCCATGCGGGAGCGGCGGGAGGCGGAGCTGGACAGCTTCCGGTCGATCGCCGAGGCTGCCCAGCAGGTGCTGCTCAAGCCGGTGCCGCGGCTCGCCGGTCGGCTGCGCGCCGCGGTCGCCTACATGTCCGCCGTCGCCGAGGCCCGTATCGGCGGCGATCTGTACGAGGTGGTCGCCTTCCCCGGCGGGGTGCGGGTGATCGTCGGGGACGTCCAGGGCAAGGGGCTTGAGGCGGTGGAGACGGCTGCCGTGGTCCTGGGCGCGTTCCGCGAGGCCGCGCCGGACGAAGCGGATCTGGCCCGGGTGGGGCTGCGGTTGGAGCGGGCCGTGGACCGGCAGTTGGACGGTGAGAAGTTCGTCACCGCGATCCTGGCCGAGGTGAGCGACGAGCGCGTCACCTTCCTCAACTTCGGGCACCCCGCGCCCCTGCTGATCCGTGCCGAGGGCACGGTGGACCTGCCCGAACCGGCCGCGTACGCGCTGCCGCTGGGCCTGGGCGCGCACGGCGGGGAGCCGCCGGAGCCCTTCGACGCGGACTTCTTCCCCGGGGACCAACTGCTGCTGTACACCGACGGGGTGACCGAGGCGCGGGACGCCGACGGGCGTTTCTACCCGCTGCCGGAGCGCGCCCACCTGCTGAAGGAGCGGGACGCGGAGGCCGCCCTGGAGACCCTGCGCCAGGACCTGCTCCAGCACGTCAGCGGCCCGCTCCAGGACGATGCCGCGATGCTCCTGCTGCGCTACCGGTGACCCTGCCGCAGTCCGGGCGCGGCGTCGGGTGTCGCTCCGACCTCGCTATTTGCGTGCAGACGCAACAAGAGGCACGCTCAGGGGGCCGGGCCCCGTCACGGGCGCCGCGCCGCGGAGAGCTGTGCGCCGTACGGCATGAACTTGGCGTGAGCTGTGCGACATGAGCCATACGTCACGCGTCGTGCGTCGTACCTCGCGCTTCGTGCGTCGTGCGCTGTGCTTCACGCTTCGTGCGTCACGCTTCGTGTGGCGTACGTCGGCTCGCGCTGTCGGTCGCGTTCACCTTCGGCTACGCGTACGCCGCGGCCAAGAGCAGGAGGCTGGAGCGGATCCTGATCCCCACGCTCGACATCCTGCAGTCCGTTCCGGTGCTGGGCTTCCTGACCGTGGCCGTGACCGGCTTCATCGCCCTGTTCCCCGGCTCCGTGCTGGGCCTGGAGTTCGCCTCCATCTTCGCGATCTTCACCTCGCAGGCGTGGAACACGACGTTCGGCTTCTCCTACTCCCTCACCGCCCTCCCGCGTGAACTCGACGAGCTGTCACGGTCGTTCCGCTTCACCCGGTGGATGCGGTTCTGGAGGGTCGAACTGCCCGCCGGCATGATCGGCCTGGTCTGGAACGGCATGATGAGCTTCGGCGGCGGCTGGTTCTTCCTGGTCGCCTCCGAGGCGATCAGCGTCAACAACCAGCGGTACGCGCTGCCCGGCGTCGGCTCGTACGCCGGCGCCGCGATCACCCGTGGCGACCTGGGGCGGGTCGGCTGGGCCATCCTCACCATGGCCGTCATGGTCATCGGCGTGAACTTCCTCTTCTGGAGGCCGCTGACGGCGTGGGCGGAGATGTTCAAGAACGAGCAGTCCGAGGCGAGCGAGATCCAGCGCTCGGTGGTGCTGGACTTCCTGCGGCGCTCGCACTGGCCCCAACTGCTCGGCCGGGTGCTGGGCCCGGTGGGCCGGGGCCTCGGGCAGGCGGGCCGGATCTTCGGCCGGGACGACCGGCCGCTGACGGTGGACCGCACCCGGCAGCGCACCGGTGACCTCGTCTTCGCCCTCGTCGCGGGCGGGCTGATCCTGTGGGGCCTGGCGGACCTGGGCCGCTACCTCCACGACCGCACCGGCCTCGGCGTGTTCGGCGAGCCGCTGCTGGTGGGCCTGGCCACCCTCGGCCGGGTGGTGGTGCTGGTCGCGGTGGCGACGGTGATCTGGGTGCCGATCGGCGTGAAGATCGGGTTCTCGCCCCGGCTCACCCGCATCGCCCAGCCGGTCGTCCAGGTCCTCGCGTCCTTCCCCGCCAACTTCCTCTTCCCGCTGGCGGTGTGGTTCTTCCTGCGGACCGGACTGTCCATCGACCTCGGCGGCACCCTGCTGATGGCCCTGGGCGCCCAGTGGTACATCCTCTTCAACAGCATCGCGGGCGCCATGGCCATCCCGACCGACCTGCGGGAGGCCATGGACGACCTCGGCGTCCGCGGATGGCAGCGATGGCGGCGGCTGATCGTGCCGGGCATCTTCCCGGCGTACGTCACCGGCGGCATCACCGCGTCCGGCGGCGCCTGGAACGCCTCGATCGTCTCCGAGGTCGTCACCTTCGGCGGCACCACGCTCACCGCGACCGGCCTGAGCGCGTACATCGCACGGGCCACCGGGCACGGCGACTCCCCGCAGTTGATCGCCGGGGTGGCCGTGATGAGCCTGTACGTCGTCGCCCTCAACCGCCTGCTGTGGCGGCGCCTGTACCGGCTGGCCGAGAGCCGCTACTCCCTCTGAACGCCCAGACCTTCCCGCATTGGAGACGCCATGGTGCTGAACACCCTCCGCAACCTGCGGGCGGGCCGGCAGGCCCGAACCTCCCTCGCCCACCTCACCGCCGACCGCCCCCGGCCCGCCGACGGCGAGCCGCTGCCGGAGACCGTCGGCCTGACCAAGTCGTACGCCGGAGCCGACGGCGAGCTGCCCGTCCTGTCCGGCATCGACCTCCAGGTCCGGGCGGGCGAGGTGGTCGCCCTGCTGGGCAAGTCGGGCTCGGGCAAGTCCACGCTGCTGCGCTGCCTGGCCGGACTGCTGCCCGTCAGCTCCGGCGCCGTCGCCTACCGGGGCACACCGCTGACCGGGGCCAACCCGGGTACGGCGATGGTCTTCCAGACCTTCGCCCTGCTGCCGTGGCTGACCGTGCAGCAGAACGCCGAACTCGGCCTGGAGGCCAAGGGGGTGCCCGCCGCCGAGCGCGCCGACGCGGCCGTGCAGGCGATCGACCTGATCGGCCTCGACGGTTTCGAGTCCGCCTAACCCAAGGAGCTGTCCGGCGGCATGCGCCAGCGGGTCGGCTTCGCGCGGGCCCTGGTCGTCGAGCCGGACGTGCTGATGATGGACGAGCCGTTCTCCGCCCTCGACGTGCTGACCGCCGAGAATCTGCGCGGCGAGCTGATGGAGCTGTGGGAGTCGGGCCGGTTCCCCACCCGGGCCATCGTGCTGGTCACCCACAACATCGAGGAGGCGGTGCTGATGGCCGACCGGATCGTGGTGCTGGGCGCGCGGCCCTACGGCACCATCCGCGAGGTCTTCGAGGTCGGTCTCGACCGCCCCCGGGACCGGGACTCGGCCGCCTTCGACGAGCTGATCGACCGTGTCTACCGCACCATGACCGGCCGGCAGAAGGAAGGCCGCGTCCCCGGCCGGCACGAGCCGGTCGAACTGGAGAAACGCACTCCCGGCAACACCCCGCTGCCGTCGGCGAGCGTGGACGGTCTGTCCGGTCTCGCGGAGATGGTGCTGCATCGCGGCGGCCGCTGCGACCTCGCGGACCTCGCGGACGACCTCGGACTGGCGGTGGACGACCTGCTGCCCCAGGTCGACGCGCTCGACCTGCTCGGCTTCGCCCGCCTCAGCGGCGACGACCTGCTGCTGACGCCGGTCGGCACCGAGTTCGCGGGCGCGGACCGTGCAGGAGTCGAAGAAGATCTTCGCCGCGGCCGTCCGGCGGGCCCCGCTGGTCAGGCTGATCACCAACAGCCTGCGGTCCAACGCCGAGGGAACCCTGCGCGCAGGGTTCTTCCGCGGCCTCCTGGCCCACCACTTCACCGCCGAGCAGGTCACCCAACAGCTGGACACGGCCACCGACTGGGGCCGCTACGCCGAGCTGTACTCCTACGACGCGGAACCGGAGGAGTACCACCTCGACGAGAACGGCGACATCGGGGAGCCCGCTGATCCCGACGACCCCGATGAGATCCGGCCGCCGACCGCCGCCTCGGCTCCGCGGTGACCGGCCTGGCGAAGCGGCGGGCCGGGACGGGCGGGGCGGGCGGCGGTCCGGCCTGAGCGGGGTGCCGGGTGTGAGCGGGGTGCCGGGCCGGGGTGGGGCGGCAGGCCGGAACGCGGCGGCGCAGGCGGCGGACCGAACTCCTGGTGCAGGGTGCCGGGATCGGGTGGGGTGGCGGGAACGGGTGGGGCGGAGTGCCCGGGTGGGGCGGCGGGTCGGCACGAGTCGGGTGGCGGGCCGGCCCGGCGTGGGCCGGCCGTTGGGACAGCTCGGGGGACAGCCGGGGCGGGGGAGTCCGCAGGCGGGACGGTCGGTGTTCCGTGCCGGTCAGTGTTCCGTCGCGGGACGTGGTGTCCGGACCCTTCTGACCTGGGCGCCCGCTTCCTGCGTCGCGTGCTCGGGCTGCCGTGCGGTCTCCGCTGCCGGGGCCGGGCCCGCGAGGTCCGCCTCGTCCGCGGCCAGTACCGCGCTCTCCAGCAGCGCCCGCACCCGTGGACCCGCCGCCCGGTAGTAGATGCGCGTGCCGTCCCGCCGGGAGGCCACCAGCCCCAGGGAGCGCAGCTTCGCCAGGTGCTGCGAGGTGGCCGCGACATGGGCGCCGATCAGCTCGGCGAGCCGGCTGACCGGCAGTTCCCGCTCGCTCAGCGCCCACAGCAGCCGGTACCGCGACGGGTCGGCGACCGCCTTGAGCACCGCCACCGACCGCTCGGCCCGCTCCTCGTCCCAGGACGCTACTTGCGCTCTCATGCAAGTATGCTAACCGCTGCGGTGGGCCGACGGCGTCGGAAGCGGCTCGCGGGACCGCCCGGCCCACCTGGCCGGTCCATCCTGCCCGGCCCGCCTGGCCGCCCGGCCCCGCGCCTGCCCGTCCGTCAAGCGGTACGGATCGTCTCCGCGGGTGGGTGGCGCAGGGTGCGCCGGGTGGGGAGTTCCACGGTGACGAAGGCCGTCACGGCGACCGTGACCGCCGTGGCGGGCAGCAGCCACAGCGGGCCCGTCGGCCAGGGGCGGCCGAGGAAACCCTGGCCCAGCAGGGCGAGCGGAACCGCCGACAGGAGCAGCCCGGCGGCGAGCGCCGACGCGGCGATCACCGCGGCCTCACGGCGCATCATCGACCGGATCTGCCGGGGCGTCGTACCCACCAGCCGCAGTGCGGCGATCTCCGTGCGCCGCTGGGCCGTGGCGGCGACCAGCTTGTTGGCGATGCTCAGCAGCAGGTAGGCGAGCAGCACCACCACGGTGGCCAGGTTGATCCACACCTCCGGCGGGGTGTCGGTGCCGTCGTCCGCCGGACCGGTGCCGCTGAGGACCAGTCCGGGCCGGGACTCGGCGAACCCCGCGAGGGCGCGGCGTGCCGCCGCCGTGCCGTCCGTACGGACCAGGACGCTCGGCTGCGGCGCCGATGTGGTGTGCCCGGCGGCGAGGTCGCGGGAGAGGACCACCGAGCCGAAGCCGAGCCCACGCCCGTACACGGCGGCGACCCGGGCGTCGACCGGCGTGCCGTCGCCGAGTACCAGTCGCACCCGGTCGCCGCGCTGCCTGCCGCGGGAGCCGGCCACCTCGGCGCTCACGGCGACCGTGCGTCCGGTGAGCCCGGACACCGCGCCCTCGCGCACGCCCAGGTCCAGCACGCCCGCCGCGTCCGGGCCCAGGACCAGCGCCGACTCGGACTCGGTCTGCACGTCGCCGAACTGCTCGTACTGCCAGACCACCGTGGTCGTACCGACCGGTGCCGCCGCCCGCACACCCGGCAGCCGCCGTACGGCAGCGAGCGTCCCGTCGGTCACCGGGCCCTGCCCGGGTGCGCTCAGCCGGTACTGCCCGAGGGTGCCGTCCCGGGTGTCGGCGGCCGTGGCGGCGAGCACGGTCGTCTGCGTCAGGGTGTACGTCAGGACGAACACGACCGCCATGGCCAGCGGGCTGACCACACCGGCGATCCGCTGGGCGTAGGCACGGATGTTGGCCAGCGCCAGCCAGGTGGGCGCGGCGGTGCCGGGCCGCAGCAGCCGTACCGCCGCCGACCCGGCCCGGGCGACCAGGGCCGGCCCGGCCAGGGCCAGACCGATCGCCGAGACGATGCCCGCGAGCGAGGTGGCCGTGGCCCCGACCATCGTTCGCGCGAGCAGCGGCACCACCGACATGACGCCCGCGCCGGCGATCAGCAGCAGACCGGCGCTGGTTCGCGCCCGCGAGGGCCGGCGCGGCTCGCTGCGCGACTCGGCGACCGCCTCCGTCGCCGCCATCCGCGAGGTCCGCCAGGCCGCGGCCCGCGCGGAGAGCCCGACGACCCCGAGCATCAGCAGCAGCGTCGCCACGGCGGGCAGCGGGCCGACGGTGAGCGGCAGGTCCGCGGAGAGCACTCCCCGGTCGGCCAGCAACTGCCGGAACTGTCCGGCCAGCAGATAACCGAGGGCCACACCGGGCACCAGCGCCACGGCCGCGACCAGCGTCGACTGACCGGCCGCGAGCCGCCGGATCTGCTTCGGGGTCGCCCCGACCGCCCGCATCAGCGCCAGGTCACGGCGCTGCCCGGCGATGCACACGCCCAGCGCGCCCGCCGTGACGAACCCGGTGACCAGCAGCACGATCCCGGCGAGCGAACCCGCGAGCACGATCAGCAGCGAGCGCGACGCGTCCGCGCCCGGCGACACGGCCACGCCCACGTCCGCACCGGTACGGACCTTCAGCCCGCTGCCCGCGACCCGCTCGCGCACCGCGTCGGCGACCCGGTCGCGCGCCCCCGGCCGGGTCGTCAGACCGACCAGGTCGACGGTCCCCGCACGGCCCGCCAGGCGTACGGCCGTGGCGTCGGCGACATAGACGCCGGCGCCCGGCCCGGTCACCACGGCGGAGACCCGGTAGGCGGTGGCGGGCCGGTCACCGGCCAGTACCCGCACCGGGTCGCCGACGCCGACCCCGGCCGCACCGGCCAGCTCGGCGGACAACGCGATCTCACCGGAACCGGTGGGCGCCCGGCCCTCGACCCGCGCCGTCGCGAGCAGCCGGGTCGAGGACCAGCCGTGCCCGGCCGGACCGGGGTCCGCGGCCGGCACGACCCCGCCGTGGGGGCCGACGAGCGAGACGGGGAAACCGACGTCCCCGACCACCGCCGACACATCCGGCAGTGCGGCCAGCCGGTCCACCAGCGCGGCCGGGAGCCTGGCCCGTTCGGGCAGTGCGATCGGCAGGTCTCCCTCGGGGTGGAACTCCTGGTCGGCGCCGACCACCAGGTCCGCGCCCGCGAGCCGGCCCGGGGGCAGATGCGAGCGCAGACCGGTCTCGGCCAGCACGCCCGTGGTGGTGACCAGCGCCGCGCCGCCCAGCACGGCGCACGCCACGGCGAGCAGGGCGGCGATCCGGTGGGCGGCCATACGGACCGCGAGATGCAGCATGGCTAGCGCTCTCCCAACGCGACGAGACGGTCGGCGAGTCCGGGTGCGGTGGGGGCGTCCAGGGCGTCGACCACCCGGCCGTCGGCCATCACCAGCGCCCGGTGCGCGCGGGCCGCGGCCGCCGGGTCGTGGGTGACCATCACGACCGTCTGCCCCAGGTCGTCGACCAGTTCGCGCAGCAGGTCCAGCACCTGGTGGGCACTGCGCAGGTCGAGTGCCCCGGTCGGCTCGTCGGCGAAGACCACGGCGGGCCGGGCCGCGAGCGCCCGCACCACGGCGGCCCGCTGCTGCTGGCCGCCGGACAGTTCGGCCGGGCGGTGTCCGAGCCGGTCGGCCAGCCCGACCCGCTCCACCAGGACCCGCAGCCAGTCCCGGTCGGGACGCCGGCCGGCCAGCCGCAACGGCAGCGTGATGTTGTCCTCGACGCTCAGCGAGGGAATGAGGTTGTATGCCTGGAACACGAAACCGACGCGCTCACGCCGTAGTTCGGTGCGACGGGTCTCGTTGAGCCCGGCTGTTTCGCGGCCGGCGATACGGACGCTGCCCGTGGTCGGGGTGTCCAGTCCGGCGGCACAGTGCATCAGCGTGCTCTTGCCGGAGCCCGACGGCCCCATCACGGCGAGGAACGTGCCGTGTCCGACGGTCAGCGAGACGTCGTCGAGGGCGCGGACACCGCCGTCGTACGTCTTGGTCACGTGCTCCAGCGCGATGGCGGGGGCGACCGGCGTGGCACGGACGGCGGGATCGGTCGTGGTGGTCATCGCCGACCCCGCAGCCGCAGCACCACGAGGCCGATCACGCTGGCCGCGGTGACCAGGCCGCACGCGAGGCTCACGGCGGTGGTGACACCGGCCACCGAGGTCACCGTGTTGGCGGCGGCACTCAGCACCAGCAGCAGCCACAGCACCGTGCGGCCGACCCGCGGTGACTCGGGGCGCGGGCCGCCCTCCCGGGCGGGGGCGGCGGTGAGGCGATAGGGGTCGTTGTCCGGCATCCGGGGCTCCTCCAGGGGGCTCGCTCGGCGGCTTTCCGTCACGTCAGGACGCTACGGAGCGAGGGCCCCCGGGCCGATCCCGTGCGCAGCCCGGTCGGAGGTACAGCAGGCTGTACTTTCCGCCTGCGAACCCGTCGGCGGCCCGGCTCCCGTCGTAGGGTCGGCGGCGACCCGGGAGACGGACACGGGTGGCCACCGGGGAGGCAGGAATGAATACGGACCGCACCACCGCCACACCGGAAGCCACAGCCGGGGCCACGGCCGGCCGGCCCGCCCAGACCGACCGGGCGACCCGGTCCGCCCGGCCCCTCAGTGAGATCACCGTACGGACCGCCCTCGCCGCCCTCGCCGCGATCCAGCAGCTCGCCGGAGGGCTCGGCACGGCACTGCTCGCACTGGCCGTACTGCTGTGGACCGTGCTCAGCGCGGTCACCGTGCCCGCAGGTGTGGGGCTGCTGCTCGCCCCCCTCGCGCTGCGCGCCCTGCACCGGCTCGCCCGCCGGGAACGCGAGCGGCTGAACCGCTGGGGTCCCGAGATCGTCGCACCCGACGCATCCCCCACCGGACTGCGCGCCGCGCTCGGAGACCCCACCACCCGCCGCGAACTGCGCTGGCTGGTCCGGCACGCCACCCTGGGTCTGCTGCTGGGCCTGGCCGGAGTCCTGCTGCCGATCGCGGCCGTCCGGGACGGCACCTTCCCGATCTGGTGGCGGTTCGCGCCCAGCGACGCCACCAGCACCTCGCTCGGATTCGGCGTCGCCCACTCCTGGACGGCAGCGGCCTCCGTGACCCTCCTGGGCGTGGCCTGGGCCGCCATCATCCTGGGCCTGACGCCCGCGATGGCCCGGTTGCAGGCCCGGCCAGGCCGGAGCCTGCTCGCCGTCGGCCCGGACACCGACCTCTCGCTGCGCGTCGCCGAGCTGACCGCGACCCGCGCCGCCGCCCTGGACGCCCACGCCACCGAACTGCGCCGCATCGAGCGCTCGTTGCACGACGGCACCCAGAACCGGATCGTCACCGTGACCGTCCTGCTCGGCGCCGCCCGCAGGATGGTGGCCCGTGACCCCTCCGGCGCCGAGGAACTGCTGGAACGCGCCCAGACCGCCGCCGAACAGGCGCTCGCGGAGCTGCGCACGGTCTCCCGGAGCATCCTGCCGCCGGTGCTCGCCGACCGTGGACTCGCGGGCGCGCTGTCCGGCCTCGCCGCGAACTGTGCCGTGCCCTGCCGCGTCGCTGTCGAGGCGCCACAGCGATGCGCCGCGTCCGTGGAGGCCACCGCCTATTTCGTCGTGGCCGAGGCGCTGACCAACATCGCCAAGCACAGCGGTGCCACCACGGCGGCGGTGACGGTGCGCGGCCGGGGCGGGCGGCTGTTCCTGCGGATCGAGGACGACGGCCGCGGCGGCGCGGACGAGGAGGGCGGCTCCGGGCTCACCGGCATCCGCCGTCGCATCGCCGCGCACGACGGTACGCTCACCGTGGCCAGCCCGCCGGGCGGACCCACCGTCCTCGAAGCGGATCTGCCTGTCGGATCCTGACCGTCGGCCCCTGTCACGTGGCCCGTGCCGTACGGACGGCGCCCGCGGACAGAGAGCCGGTCGGGTCAGCCGCGACCGACGGACCGGAGCGGCGGGAAAGACCGGTCAGCCGCGACAGACGGGGGCCGGCAGCGGCGGCAGAGACCGGAGAGCCCGGCCGGGCTCACCGGGACCGGTGGCAGAGCGGACAGAGACCTGTGGAACGTGCCAGGCGGACGGTGACCTGTGGATCGTGACGTGCGGATCGTGATAGCCGAGGACGACCCGTTGCTGCGCGAGGGCCTCGCCCTCCTGCTGCGGGCGGAGTCCCTCGACGTGGTGGCCACCGCGGACAACCCCGAGGACGTGCTCGACGCCATCGACCGGTACAAGCCCGACATCGCCATCCTCGACGTCCGGATGCCGCCCACCCACACCGACGAAGGCATCCGCGCGGCCGTCGAGGCCCGGCGCAGGCGGCCCGACCTCGCCGTCCTCGTCCTGTCCGCCTACGTCGAGCAGTCCTTCGCCACCGAACTGCTCACCGGAGGCGTGGGCGGCCTCGGCTATCTGTTGAAGGAGCGCGTGGGACGCGTCGAGGAATTCCTGGACGCGCTCGGACGGGTGGCCGACGGTGGCACCGCCATTGACCCCGAGGTCGTGGCGCAACTGTTCACCCGCTCCCGCCAGGACACCCGGCTGGAACGGCTCAGCCCTCGCGAGCGGGAGGTGCTCGCCCTGATGGCCGAGGGGCTGGGCAACGGTGCCATCGCCGAGCGGCTCGTGGTCACCGAAGGGGCCGTCCACAAACACATCCGCAGCATCTTCGCCAAGCTCGACCTCGCCCCCACCGACCGGGTGGACCGGCGGGTGGCCGCCGTCCTCCACTACCTGGAGGACGCCCGCCGGCGGGCGTGACCACCCGATGTCGACCACCCGATGTTTCACGTGAAACACGGGCCCGCAGGCATCCAAGGGCGGCAGGCGTCCAAGGGCAGGGGACACCCGCAACGGGCACAGGAGGCAACCCCGTGGCGCATGGCGCCGGGCGGGAGACCTGGAAGGCTGATCTCCCGCCGTACGGCGCCACACCGGACGCCGGGCGTTCGGACGTCCGGCGTCCGGACGTCAGCGCTGGTCGTCGTCCCTGCGGGACGGCTCCTCGGCCTGCTTGGCCCGGACCTCGGGGTCCAGGGAGGCGTCGGGGCTGCCGTCCACCGAATGCAGCCGATGCGCCTCGGACACATCCGTCGCGGCGGGCGGTTCGACCAGCCAGTCGGGGTTGGTCTGGCTGTCCCACCACTTCCAGGCGGCGACGACGGCGCCGGCCAGCACGCCGGCCACGGCCAGCACCTTCGCCGTCCGGCCGGCCTTAGCCCGCCGCTCGTGCTTGCGGACCAGCTTCTGGATCTCCTGGGGCGAGACCTGGCCACGCAGTGCGGCGAGCGCCGCCGCACTCCGCGCTGCGGCCTCGTCACGGACCGGTCCGGCCGCGGCCACGGCCTGCTCGATCCGCGGCCGTGAGTACTCGGCGGCCTGCCGGGCCGCCCGGCGGGTGCGTACGGCTGCGTCATGCGCCGCCTGGTCCATCTTCGGCGGCACATGGGACCGCGCCAGTTCCAGACGCGGAGCGAGCCGGGCGCCGTACTGGACGCGGGCCTGTCCGGCGGCCTGCGACATCACGGGCGCCAGCCGTACGCGCGCCTCCTGTGCATAGTGCGCGGCACGGTCCATGGCTGTGTCGGCGTAGGGCGCCACCACTTCCGCGGCGTGCAGCACGCTGTCCTTTGCCGAGCCGGTCGCGGCGCGCACGCTGTCGATGCGGGTCACGGGATCCTCCTTCTCGGTGGCGTACGGTATTTCGACTTTCCACCCTTTTCAGGATCATGCCTGCCCGCGGGCCCCGAAGCATGCGGGGCGGGCATACGGGTGCTGGTCCGCTCGATCAGGAGCAGAACGTACGAAGCACACATTCCACTGAAGGGGAACTTGTCGTCGACGATGCCACGGATCGCTGCTGCATGCGCCTCGGGTCCGAGCGGACGGGAGCCGGTTTCCGCAAGCGATTCGTGGAGATGCCCGCCCGCACACGGCCGCCGGGCGACGTGCGGGCCGAGCCGTGCGAGGATCGGAGAGTCACAGGAAACAACGGAAGGCAGATCGTGGCCGAGCAGCTTTACGCCACCCTGAAGACCAACCGCGGCGACATCGAGGTCCGGCTCTTTCCGAACCACGCGCCCAAGACGGTCAGGAACTTCGTCGAACTCGCCCAGGGTGAGCGGGAGTGGGAGCACCCGAAGACCGGCGTGAAGAGCAAGGACCGGCTCTACGACGGCACGATCTTCCACCGGGTCATCAGCGGCTTCATGATCCAGGGCGGCGACCCGCTCGGCACCGGCATCGGCGGCCCCGGCTACGAGTTCGAGGACGAGTTCCACCCGGACCTGTCCTTCAACAAGCCGTACCTGCTGGCCATGGCCAACGCCGGCCCCGGCACCAACGGCTCGCAGTTCTTCATCACGGTCGAGTCGACCACCTGGCTGAACCGGAAGCACACCATCTTCGGTGAGATCACCGACCCGGCCAGCCAGAAGGTCGTGGACGCCATCGCCGGTGTCCGTACCAGCCGCCCCAACGACCGGCCCGTCGACGACGTCGTCCTGGAATCGGTCGTCGTCGAGAAGCGTCAGGGCTGAGCCGCGCCGTTTCGCCGCCACCGGTCCGCGCAGGCGCTCCGGTTCTGCCGCAGGGAACCAAACGCCCCGCTCGTCCGTAAGGATGGGCGGGGCGGTGTAGTGCCCGAAACCGACCGAGGGGACCCCATGGACCAGGCCACAGGCCACGCGCAGGACGCCCAGAGCCTGCCCGTGTGCTACCGGCATCCGGACCGCGAGACCGGTATCCGCTGCACCCGCTGCGAGCGACCGATCTGTCCGGAATGCATGGTCAGTGCCTCCGTGGGCTTCCAGTGCCCCGACTGTGTCCGCGGCGGTTCCGGCACCGGACAGCAGCCCCCGGCCGCCGCCTCTCGGCCCCGCACCATCGCGGGCGGCACGGTGACGTCCGATCCCCGGCTGATCACCAAGGTCCTGATCGGCCTCAACCTGGCCCTCTTCCTGGTTCAGCAGGCCGTCGGCGACAGCTTCACCAACCGGCTGGAGCTGATCGGCCAGGCGTACGTCCCGGTCCTCGGCTCGGTCGAAGGCATCGCGGAAGGCCAGTACTACCGCCTGCTGACCGCGATGTTCCTGCACGCGAGCGTCGTCCACATCCTGTTCAACATGCTCAGCCTGTGGTGGATCGGCGGCCCGCTGGAAACGGCCCTCGGCCGGGCCCGCTATGTGGCGCTCTACTTCGTCTCCGGACTGGCCGGCAGCGCCCTCAGCTATCTTCTCGCCGCGCCCAACCAGCCCTCGCTGGGTGCCTCCGGGGCGATCTTCGGACTGTTCGGCGCCACCGCCGTCCTCCTGCGCCGGCTCAACTACGACATGCGCCCGGTCATCGCCCTGCTGGTGATCAACCTGATCTTCACCTTCAGCCCCGGCTTCAACATCGCCTGGCAGGCGCACATCGGTGGCCTGGTGGCCGGCGTCATCACCGGTTACGCGATGGTGCACGCCCCGCGGAAGAACCGGGCGCTGATCCAGTACGGCGCGTGCGCCCTGGTGCTGGTGGTCGTCGTGGCCATGACCGTCATCAGAACGACGCAGCTCACGTGACCAGGGCGGACCGCTCCAGGTGAACGCGCCGCCTTGGTGCAGCTGATACCGAACCGTTGTCCACAGCCCGTGTCGAATCCTGTGCACAGTGTGCGGGACACGTACGCCCCCCGCCGCCTGAGTGTGTTTTCCCAGGTCGGACGGGGGGCGAACAAGTTTGCGGCGACCAGTAGGTCAGTCACACCGGCGTCAACACCCAGTGGGTTATCCACAGATCTTCAGACCTTTTCCCCAGGGGGTGTGGATGTCGGCCCCGGGCCTGTGGATAACTCAGCGGATAGCCCTGGGTAGAGCCGTGTTCACCGGAGCGCGGCTCTTACTTCCACTGGGTGGAGACGCCGAACCCGGCCGCGATGAACGCGAAACCGACCACGATGTTCCAGTTGTCCAGGGAATCGATGGGCAGCGAGCCGTCGGTCACGTAGAAGACGACGATCCAGGCCAGTCCGATGAGGAACATGGCCAGCATCACGGGTGCCACCCAGGCGCGGTTGTTCAGCTTGATAGCCGCCGCCTGCCTCGCCTGTGGCGGCGTGTAGTCGGCCTTCTTGCGGATACGTGACTTCGGCACGAGGGTCTCTCCTGTCGATGCGCTGCGTGGCCGCGCAGGTAACTGGATCGGGCTCCGGAGCAGCGTACAAGGGGACGCTGAGTACTCCCCCGGGCGTCCGTTAGCGTAGTGGTTCCGCGGCGCCGAAGGAGATAAGGGTACGTTGAGCAATTCTGCCGACTCCCCCGGGAGGAGATCAACGGGTTCCCCGCAGGTCCGCGCGGATCGGCAGGCCGGCTCGCCGCGCCTGCGGCCGGTGCGGATCCTCACGGTGGGCGTGTTCGCCCTCGCCGGGCTCATCTTCTTCACCAGCTTCGACACGGCCAAGGGTACGGACATCCGCACGGATGCCTCCCTGCTGAAGCTGTCCGACCTGATCCAGGAGCGCAGCCGCAAGAACAAGGAACTGGACGAGTCCAACGCGGGAGCGCACGACGAGATCGAGGCGCTGGCCGAGCGCGACGACGGCAGCAGCAAGGCGCAGGACGATCGGCTCTCCGGGCTGGAGAAGGACACGGGCACCCAGAAGCTCACCGGCAAGGCGGTCACGGTGACGCTCAACGACGCCCCGCCCAACGCCACCGCCAGGCTTCCCGGCTACCCGGAGCCGCAGCCGGACTACCTGGTCATCCACCAGCAGGACCTGCAAGCCGTGGTGAACGCCCTGTGGCAGGGCGGCGCCGAAGGGATCAAGGTCATGGACCAGCGGCTGATCGCCACCAGCGCCGTGCGCTGCGTGGGCAACACGCTGATCCTCCAGGGCCGCGTCTACTCACCCCCGTACAAGATCACGGCGGTGGGCGATCCGGCGAAGCTGCGCAAGGCGCTCACCGATTCCCCGGCCATCCAGAACTACCTGGTGTACGTCAACGTCTACGGCCTCGGCTGGAAAGTCACCGACGACGGGGCGGTGACTCTGCCGGGTTACTCGGGCACAGTGGATCTGCACTACGCGAAACCCGTCGAGTAGGAGCCCGCCGATCAGTACGTGAGGGCGTCCGTACAGGAGCTGCCGGTGCGCGTGATCGTGAGAACCGTCAGCGAGCTGTGCATCACCGTCGGTGCCTTGATCGTCCTCTTCGTCGCGTACGTGCTGTTCTGGACCGGGGTGAAGGCCGACAGTGCCATGAGCGCCCAGATCGACCGGCTCCAGCAGCAGTGGTCGCAGGGCGCCGTGCACGAGCCGGCGGACCCCAAAACCGCCACGGGCACCGCCCCACCCGCCCGGCCCGCCCCGTACCGCGACGGCAAGGCTTTCGCGATCATGTACATCCCGCGGTTCGGTTTCACGTGGAACAAGCCGGTGCTGGAGGGCACCGGCACGGACGTCCTGAAGGAAGGACTGGGCCACTACGCGAGCACCGCTCAGCTGGGCGGGACGGGTAACTTCTCGGTCGCCGGGCACCGGCGCACCTACGGAGATCCGTTCAAGGACTTCCCCGAACTGCGGCGCGGGGACGCGGTGGTGCTCACGGACGGGACCACTTGGTTCACCTATCGGATCGACAAAGGCCCCTACAAAACACTTCCGACCGATGTCGCGGTGATCGACCCGGTGCCGCGTATGTCCGGATACTCTCGTCCGGGCCGCTATCTGACGCTGACCACGTGTGATCCCGAATGGGGCCACAGTCACCGGTTGATCGTCTGGGCGCATTTGGACTCCACACAGCCCGTGGAGGCAGGCAAACCGAAGGCGCTGCGCCGTTAGTCTGGTGGCGTACGGCGTGAGTCTGGTGCCGTGGCGCTACGGAAGGGGCGGCATGTACGGCTGGATCTGGCGGCATCTGCCGGGCAACGCGTGGGTGAAGGCGATGATCTCCCTCGTGTTGGTCGTGGCCGTGGTCTACGTCTTGTTCCAGTACGTCTTTCCCTGGGCCGAACCGCTGCTGCCCTTCAACGATGTGACGGTGGACAACCAGTGAGTGCGCGGATTCTCGTCGTCGACAACTACGACAGCTTCGTCTTCAACCTGGTCCAGTACCTGTACCAGCTGGGCGCCGAGTGCGAGGTGCTGCGCAACGACGAGGTGTCGACGGCGCACGTCCCCGGGGGCACCTCCCGCTTCCGCTCGGCCGGGAGCGGGGGAGGATTCGACGGCGTCCTGCTGTCGCCCGGCCCCGGCACTCCCGAGGACGCCGGGGTCTGCGTCGAGATGGTCCGGCACTGCGCCGCCACCGGCGTCCCGGTCTTCGGCGTCTGTCTCGGCATGCAGTCGATGCAGGTGGCGTACGGCGGTGTCGTGGACCGCGCGCCCGAACTGCTGCACGGCAAGACCTCACCGGTCGAGCACGGGGGCAAGGGAGTCTTCGCCGGGTTGCCCTCCCCCTTCACGGCGACCCGGTACCACTCGCTGGCCGCCGAGCCGGCCACCGTCCCGCCGGAGCTGGAGGTCACGGCCCGCACCCACGACGGCATCATCATGGGCCTGCGGCACCGGGAACTGCCCGTCGAGGGCGTGCAGTTCCACCCCGAGTCGGTGCTGACCGAGCACGGCCACCGGATGCTCGCCAACTGGCTGGTGGAGTGCGGGGACCAGGGCGCGGTGGCGAGGTCGGCGGGGCTCGCCCCGGTGGTGGGCAGGGCCACGGCGTGACCGCGCTGCGCCCGGAGCGCGAGACCGACGCCTCGTACGGGGATCAGTCGTACGAGGTTTCCGGCGCTCCCGCGGACCGGCGCGATCAGGGCGAGCGGGAGGCGCCGTACCTGCCCCCGGCCGACGAGCCGGGCATGTCCCCGGCCGGGCGGGAGGAGACCTACCTGCCCCCGGCCGACGACGAGACGGTCGCGCTGCGGATACCGCCTCCGCTGTTGGCTGCCGACGGGTCCACGGCCGCCGCTGAATCGCCTTCTGGCGCCTTTCCCGGCTCATCGGCCACGGGACCCGAGCCGGGCGGCCGTGCGGCCCGCAGAAAGGCCGCCAAACGGCGCGGCGGGCGTCACGGCGGCGGCGCCAGAGCGGCCGAGCCGGCGCCGCAGGGGGACGAGCCCAGGGCGCCGCTGTCCCGGGTCGAGGCCCGGCGGCAGGCCCGGCTGCGCAGACCGAGCCCGGCCGTGGTCGCGAGCCGGGTGATAGGCGAGGCGTTCATCACCACCGGTGTGCTGATGCTGCTGTTCGTCACCTACCAGCTGTGGTGGACGAACGTCCGGGCGCACGCACAGGCCGGCAACGAGGCCAACAACCTCCAGCAGGACTGGGAGAGCGGCAAGCGGGCACCGGGGGTGTTCGCGCCGGGACAGGGCTTCGCCATCCTGCACATCCCGAAACTGGACGTCGTGGTCCCGATCGCCGAGGGCGTCAGCAACAAGAAGGTCCTCGACAAGGGCATGGTCGGGCACTACTCCGAGGAACCGCTGAAGACCGCGATGCCGTCCGACAAGACCGGCAACTTCGGGCTCGCGGGCCACCGCAACACCCATGGCGAACCGTTCAGGTACATCAACAAGCTCACGCCCGGTGACGATGTCGTGGTCGAGACGCAGGAGGAGTACTTCGTGTACAAGGTGGCGTCGACCCTGCCGGTGACGTCGCCGTCGAACACGAGCGTGCTGAACCCGATACCGAACGGGTCGGGTCTCACCGCGCCGGGCCGCTACATCACCCTGACCACCTGCACGCCGGAGTTCACCAGCAAGTACCGGTTGATCGTCTGGGGCAAGATGGTCGAGGAACGGCCGCGCAGCAAGGGCAAGCCGGATGCACTCGTCCAGTAAAGGACAGATGAACTGTGTCAGCGACCGCCGACGACACCCAGGACCAGATGTCCGCACCCGGGGCGGTGCCGGAGCCGGGACGCCGGAGGACGGGCCGGATCGCCCTGGCGATCAGCGTCTTCGGTGAACTCCTCATCACCGCGGGCCTGGTGCTCGCCCTGTTCGTCGCCTACTCCCTGTGGTGGACGAACGTCGTCGCCGACCGCGCGGCCGGCAAACAGTCCGACAAGGTCCGCGACCACTGGGCCAAGGACACCGGACCCGGCGCGCTGGACACCAAGGACGGCATCGGCTTCCTGCACGTGCCCGCGATGAAGAACGGGGAGGTGCTGGTCGAGAAGGGCACGTCGACGGAGGTCCTGAACGACGGCGTGGCGGGTTACTACACCGACCCGGCCAAGGCTGTCCTCCCCATGACCGGCAAGACGGGCAACTTCACCCTCGCCGCCCACCGCGACGGCCACGGCGCCAAGTTCCACAACATCGACAAGATGAAGAAGGGCGACCCGATCGTCTTCGAGACGAAGGACGACTGGTACGTCTACCGGACGTACGCCGTCCTCCCCGAGACCTCGAAGTACAACGTCGAGGTCCTCGACCAGGTCCCCGAGGAGTCCGGCAAGAAGAAGCCCGGCCACTACATCACCCTGACGACCTGCACCCCGGTCTACACGAGCCAGTACCGCTACGTGGTGTGGGGTGAACTGGTCCGTGTGGACAAGGTCGACAGCAAGCGGACACCGCCGAAGGAACTGCGCTGAGCGCCGGGCCGCCCTGAGGGCCGGCCGTTCCGTTCACGCCTGCCACGGCCGCCGTGACGCTGACGGCAGGCCGGTCCTCTCCCAGCTCAAGCCGATGCTGCCGCGCCTGCTGCTGGAGCCGTCGTGCATTGCGCCGGCCCCCGCCCGCAGGGCGATCAACTCCCTGCGGTGTTCGCCCGACGTCGCGATGAGCGCGTCCGACACGATTGGCGCGGTGACCGCCGCGCGGCCGTTCCGGGACGGAAAAGGCGTGGGCCCCCGCCGGGAAGTCCCGGCAGGGGCCCTGAGCCGTTGCGGCGTCACGGGCGGATCAGCCGTGCTCCATGCCCCAGAAGCCGCCGTTGCCGTTGCCGCCGTTGCCGTTTCCGTTGCCGCCCGCGGTCGTCAGCGTGATCACGGTGCCGCCGGGATCGCCGACCGGCGAACCCGGGTTCGGGCTCACGCCGGTGACGAGCGCACCGTCACTCTGGTCGCTGCCGTTCGCGAACTGGATGTTGGTGAAGCCGGCGGCGTTCAGCGTCTGCTTGGCCTGCGCCACCGTCCCGCCGCGGACCTCCGGAACCGTCGTCTGCTGGGCGGCCTTGCCGATCTGGATCTGGACCGAGGTGCCCTTCTTGACCTGCTGTCCCGCCGCGGGGTTGGTCTGGACGACCTTGCCGACCATGTTCGGGTCGGTGGTGTCCACCTCGGTGCAGGAGCCCGGCGTGAGCTGGTTGTCCTGCAACTGCTTCTGGGCGGCCTCACAGGTCTGGTTCCGCACGTCCGGCACGGCCACCGTCTCCGGTGCCTTGGCGACCGTCAGCGTGATCACGGTGCCCTTCTGCTTGTCCGTGCCGCCCTCGGGGTCCTGGCTGATGACGACATCGGGGGTCCGGTCGGACTCCTGGGTCTTCTGCTCGACCCTGAAGCCCTTCTCCTCAAGCTGGGACTTCGCCTCGTCGAAGGCCACGCCCCGCACGTCCGGCACCGTGACCTTCGGGGCGCCGGTCGAGATCACCAGGGTGACGGTCTCACCCTTCTTGATCTCCGTCGAGGCGACCGGGTCCTGCGAGCAGACATTGCCCTTCGGCTGGTTCTCGCAGGTCTTGCTGGTCGTGGTCACGGACAGGCCGACGTTGTCGGCCATCTTCCGGGCGTTCTTCTCGGTCTCGCCGACGAAGTGCGGGGTGGGGATCTTGCCGCCGCCCACGTCGCCGTCCCCGCTGACCAGGTACTTTCCGATCAGGATCGCGCCGACCAGGACCAGGATGCCCGCGACCACCAGGAGGATCGTCGAGGTGTGGTTCTTCTTCTGCGGCTGGCGGCGCCGGTCGGGGCGTTCGTCGTAGCCGTAGCCGCCGTCGTCCGGGTTCATCGGCGGCAGCATCGTCGTCGCCGGTGCCCCGCCGTCCGCGCGCAGCGCGGTCGTGGGCTGGTCGTCCGGGTAGCCGCCGTAGCCGACCGCGCCCATCGCCGCCGTCGCCGCGACCGGCTGGCCGTCGAGGCACGCCTCGATGTCCGCGCGCATCTCGTCCGCGGACTGGTAGCGGTAGTTCGGGTCCTTGACCAGCGCGCGCAGCACGATCGCGTCCATCTCGGGCGTGATCTCGGGGTCGAAGACCGACGGCGCCTGCGGTTCCTCGCGGACGTGCTGGTAGGCGACCGCGACCGGGGAGTCGCCGACGAACGGCGGGCGTACCGTCAGCAGCTCGTAGAGGAGGCAGCCCGTCGAGTACAGGTCGGAGCGGGCGTCGACCTGCTCGCCCTTGGCCTGCTCCGGCGAGAGGTACTGCGCGGTGCCGATGACCGCCGCGGTCTGCGTCATCGTCATGCCGGCATCGCCCATGGCGCGGGCGATGCCGAAGTCCATGACCTTGACCTGGCCGTTGCGGGTCAGCATCACGTTGGCGGGCTTGATGTCACGGTGGACGATGCCACTGCGGTGCGCGTACTCCAGGCCCTGGAGGATGCCGACGGTCATCTCCATCGCACGCTCCGGCAGCAGCTTGCGGCCGCTGTGCAGCAGCTCACGGAGCGTGGAGCCGTCGACGTACTCCATGACGATGTACGGGATCGAGACCCCGTCGATGTAGTCCTCGCCCGTGTCGTAGACCGCCACGATCGCGGGATGGTTGAGCGAGGCGGCGGACTGGGCCTCCCGGCGGAACCGGGCCTGGAAGGACGGGTCGCGCGCGAGGTCGGCGCGCAGCGTCTTCACCGCCACGGTGCGGCCGAGCCGGGTGTCATGCGCGAGGTAGACCTCCGCCATGCCACCACGGCCGAGCACCTGGCCCAGCTCGTACCGGCCGCCGAGGCGACGCGGCTCTTCCATAGCTACCTACCAGCCCTCTCCGTCGGTCCCGGCCGGCGCGGTGTGCGCGGCCGGAGGCTGCCGTCCGGGCCTACCGTACCCGGCTCGCTCTGTGTGACCTGGCCAAGCCCGTAACCCGATACAGGACCGGTATCGCACCGTGCGCCGATGTGAAGGGGATGTGACGGCGGTCACTGCTTGGAGTTGATGACCGCCTCCATGACGTTCTTGGCGATCGGCGCGGCGAGACCGCCACCGGAGATGTCGTCGCGGTTGGCTTTGTCGTCCTCGACGACCACGGCCACGGCAACCGGTGAGCTGCCGTCGGGGAGCTTGGCATACGAGACGAACCAGGCGTACGGCTTCTCGCTGTTGTCGACACCGTGCTGGGCGGTACCGGTCTTGCCGCCCACGGTGACGCCGGGGATCTGCGCGTTCGTACCGGTACCGCTCTTGACGACCGTCTCCATCATCGACTGGAGGATCTGCGCGTTGTCGGAGGACAGCGGCTGGCTCAGCTCCTCGGGCTTGGTCTGCTCGATGGTGTCCAGGCTCGACGACTGGAGCTTGTCGACCATGTAGGGCTTCATCAGCTTGCCGTCGTTGGCGACCGCCGAGGCGACCATGGCCATCTGCAGCGGGGTGGCGGCGGTGTTGTACTGGCCGATCGAGGACTGCGCGGTCTGCGACTGGTTCATGTTGTCGTCGAACACGGAGGCGGCGGAGCGGGTCGGGATGAACTGCTCAGCGTCGAAGCCGAACTTCTTCGCCTCGTCCAGCATCTTCTGGTTGCCGAGATCGGAGCCGATCTTGCCGAAGACGCTGTTGCAGGACACCCGCAGCGCCTCGCGCATGGTGGCGTCCTTGCAGGGGAGGTTGCCCTCGTTCCGCAGCGGCATGGTCGTGCCGGGCATGATCCACGGCAGCGGCGAGTCCGTCTTCTCGTCGGCCGAGGTGTACAGCCCGTTCTCCAGAGCCGCCGCCGCGGTGACCAACTTGAACGTGGAGCCCGGCGGGTAGGTCTCGCGCAGCGCCCGGTTCAGCAACGGCTCGGCCTTGTCGGCCCTCAGCGTGTTCCAGGACTTGGCATCGGTGTCGGAAGAACCCGCCAGCGACGACGGGTCGAACGACGGGTAGGAGGCCAGCGCCAGGATCTTGCCGGTGGACGGGTCGAGGGCGACGACCGCGCCCTTGCCGCCCTGCGCCTTCAGACCGTCGTACGCCGCCTTCTGTGCGGCCTCACTGAGCGTGGTGACGACGTTGCCGCCCTGCTTCGGCTTCCCTGTGACCATGTCGAGGGTGTTCTTGAAGAACAGCCGGTCGTCGTCGCCGGTGAGGATGCTGTCCTCGACGCCCTCAAGGAAGGTGCCGCCGAATGCCTGGGAAGAGTAGCCGGTGACCGGGGCCCACATGGGTCCGTTCTGGTACGTGCGCTTGTACTTGAAGTCGCCGTGCTTGGTCTCGGCGGAGCCGGTTACCGGGTCGCCGTCGACGACGATGTCACCGCGCGGAACGGAATAGCGGGCGATATTGACGCGGCGGTTCAGCGGGTCGGTCTTGAGGCTGTCGGCCTTGACGTACTGGAGCCAGTTGTCCCTGAGCAGTAGCGTGAGGACGAGGAGGCCGCAGAAGATCGCGATCCGGCGCAATGGCTTGTTCACATCCGGCCTTTCCACAAGCTGACAGGTGCGCCTGTTGCATCAGTCTGTCGGTGTCGGTGTCAATGCCGATGGTGCTGGCGCTCATTCTCGGCCGCCCACAGTTTAGGGGCACGGACTGTGGCTCCCGGGCGGGGTGGTCCGCAACGACTGATGTGACTGCTCAAGAGACGAGTCTCGGGCGCGGTGGGTTCCGGAAAACCGTGAACGGCTTCCGGTGGCGGCGGACGCCGGTTCCGGAAGCCGTCCATCAGCCAGGCTCTGAGCAGTTGTTCAGCACTTCGGCGGCTTGCCGCCGGTCACGTTGAAGTAGTAGTCGGAGGTGTAGCCCCAGACATTCGCGCTGGAGTTCAGGTTCTTTACGTACCACCAGGTGGTGTTGCCGTAGACACCCTCGCCGTTGACCCAGCACTTCACTCCGGCGGCATCGCCCTTGTAGCCGCGGTCCACGATCGCCAGGTCGGTGCTGGGGCCCTTGCGGATCTTGACGTCGTCCGTGTTCCAGCTGCCCCCGTATGAAGCGGCCTGCGCGCTGGTGGCGCTGGTCACCGTGAACAGTGCGGCGCCGAGCGCGGCAGCCGTGCCAAAGGCGATGCGCTTGCCGCGTGAACCTAAGCGAAGCATGAGATCCCCGTTTGTTGGTCGATCCGTCCCGTGGTCAAGGGACGGCGATGATCAACCGTCAGCCTAGCGATGGCGTACCTGAAATAAAATAATCTTGATGATGGTGATCGGAATCACTCGACGGGACTGACGCTGCCGGGGCGGACCACCTGGGTCATCTCGGCGTCGGAATTGGTGGCCGGGGCCGGGGCCGGGCGGCGCGCGGTGTCGCTGATGCGGATCAGCACGCCGATGAGTGCCCAGTTCGCGATGACGGACGAACCACCGTAGGCGAGGAACGGCATCGTCATACCGGTCAGCGGGATGAGGCCCATCACACCGCCGGCCACGACGAACACCTGGAGCGCGAAGGCGCCGGAGAGGCCGACGGCGAGCAGCTTGCCGAAGGGGTCGCGGGCGGCGAGGGCGGTGCGGACACCGCGCTCCACGATCAGGCCGTAGAGCAGCAGGATCGCCATGAGGCCGGCCAGGCCCAGCTCCTCGCCGAAGGTGGCCAGGATGAAGTCCGAGTTGGCGGCGAACCGGATGAGGTCGGAGTGGCCCTGGCCGAGGCCGGTACCGAGGGTGCCGCCGGAGCCGAAGGCCCACAGCGCCTGCATCGACTGCTCGGAGTGGCCGAGCACGCCCTGCTGGCTGAGCTTGTACTCGTGCAGCGGGTTGAGCCAGGCCTGGACACGCTGCTGGACGTGCGGTTCGAAGCTCGCGACACCGACGGCGCCCACCGCGGACATCAGCAGACCGAAGACGATCCAGCTGGTCCGCTCGGTGGCGACGTACAGCATGATGACGAACATGCCGAAGAACAGCAGCGAGGTGCCGAGGTCCGTCTCGAAGACCAGGATGAGGATCGACATGGCCCAGACGACCAGGATGGGTCCGAGGTCGCGGCCGCGGGGCAGGTAGAGGCCCATGAAGCGGCGGCTGGCGAGGGCCAGCGCGTCACGCTTCACCATCAGGTACCCGGCGAAGAAGATGGCGAGGGCGATCTTCGCGAACTCGCCGGGCTGGAGCGAGCCCAGGCCGGGGATGTTGATCCAGATCTTGGCGCCGTAGATGTTGGCGCCGAGGCCGGGCACCAGCGGCAGCAGGAGCAGCACCAGCGCGCCGAACATCGAGATGTAGGTGTAGCGCTGCAGGACGCGGTGGTCCTTGAGGAAGATCAGCACGACGATGAACAGAGCGATGCCCATCGCGGTGTACAACAGCTGGCGGGGCGCCGCGTTGCCGGCCTGGTTGATGGACCGCAGCAGCTTCGACTGGTCGAGCCGCCAGATGACGACGAGTCCGAGGCCGTTGAGGAGCGTGGCCAGGGGCAGCAGCAGCGGATCGGCGTACGGCGCGAACTTCCGTACGGCCAGGTGGCCGACGCCCGCGATGAGGCCGAGCCCGCAGCCGTAGCTGAGCAGGCCCGGCGGGACCTGGTCGTTGATGGCGAGGCCCACGTTGGCGTAGGCGAACACCGGGATGGCGACGGCGAACAGCAGCAGCGCGAGCTCGGTGTTGCGCCGGCTCGGCGCGCCGATGGAGCCGATCGTGGACGTGTGGTGCGTCGACGTGTTGGTAGAACTGCTCATCGTGTGACGGGGCCTCTCACGGCTGCCTACTGCTTACCGCACAGCGAGACGACCTTCTGCTCATCCTCCGAGAGGGTGGGGCCGGGGCTGGGGGGCGCGGACGGGGTCGTGGTCGTGGACTTCGGCGAGGACGAGGAAGTCCCCGGGGAAGCCGACGGGTTCGGTGACTGCGAGGTCTTGGACGTGAGGGAGGTGTGGCTGGTTCCGGCGGTGCCGCCGCTCGCGCCCTTGCCCGTCTTGGCGTTGCTGCCGCCCTGGACGGTCTGCCGCTCCGTCTCCTTCTTGCAGGCGGAGGCCTGCACCGCCAGCTCCTGGACCTTCGACCGGGCGTCCCCCAGACCGCCCTCGGCGATCGTGGCCTTCACCTGCTTCTGCTGGTAGGGCGGCAGGTACTTGAGTTCGATCTCGGGGTGGTCCTGCTCCACCTTCGACAGCGACACCCAGGCCAGGTCCTGGCTGATGCCCTGGTACAGCGCGACGTGCTCGTCCTTGACGCCGACGAAGTACTGGGTCTGGGTCCAGCGGTAGGCGCCGTAGAGGCCGCTGCCGATGACGACGAGGGCGAGACCGCCGAACAGGGACCGCTTCAGCCACCTGCGGCCCTTGCGCGGCTTGATGAAGTCGTCGTCGCCGTAGTCGCCGAAGCCGTCGGCCGGTACGTAGCCGGTGGTGTCGCCGCTGCCGGGCGGGCCGAACTCGCCGCCGCCCTGGCCGGGCGCCTGGCGGCCGAGGTGGGATGCGCGGCCCGCCGGGGTCTGCATGATCCCGTTGTCGTGCAGGTGGAGCTGGTTCTCGGCGACCGCGCCGACCACCACGGGGGTGTCGGACAGCTGGGCGGCGGGGGTGTCACCGGTGTCCAGGTCGAGGACGTCGGCGATGATGACGGTGATGTTGTCGGGGCCGCCGCCGCGCAGCGCGAGCTGGATCAGCTCCTGCACGGTCTCCTGCGGGCCCTGGTAGCTGGCGAGGGTCTCCTCCATCGTCTGGTGGGAGACCACGCCGGACAGGCCGTCGGAGCAGATCAGATAGCGGTCGCCGGCCCGGACCTCGCGGATCGACAGGTCGGGTTCGACGTGCTCGCTGCTGCCTAGCGCACGCATCAGCAGCGAACGCTGCGGATGGGTGGTGGCCTCCTCCTCGGTGATCCGGCCCTCGTCGACGAGCCGCTGCACCCAGGTGTGGTCCTGGGTGATCTGGGTGAGGACGCCGTCCCGCAGGAGGTAGGCGCGGGAGTCGCCGACGTGCACGAGACCGAGGCGCTGGCCGGTCCACAGCAGGGCGGTGAGCGTGGTGCCCATGCCCTCCAGCTGCGCATCTTCCTCGACGAGGGCGCGCAGCTGGTCGTTGGCGCGCTGCACGGCGGCGCCGAGGGAGGTCAGGATGTCGGAGCCGGGCACGTCGTCGTCGAGGGTGACCAGCGTGGAGATCACCTCGGAGGAGGCGACCTCGCCGGCCGCCTGGCCGCCCATGCCGTCGGCGATGGCGAGCAACCGGGGACCGGCGTAACCGGAGTCCTCGTTGCCCTCCCGGATCATGCCTTTGTGCGATCCGGCGGCGAAGCGCAGTGACAGACTCATGCGCACCTCGCCGGTCGGCTGCTCCGGGTACAGCCGGTCGTGTCGAGCCACCCTGCCCACCCTCCGGTCGGGAGCGCGCCCGGGACCGCACCGCGGTCCGCCGTTGCGTGCTCGCTCCGCTCGCGCTCACTCATGATGTAGCACTACTTCCGCAGCTCGATGACGGTCTTGCCGATGCGGATCGGCCCGCCCAGCGGGATCGGCGTGGGCGTCGTCAGCCGGGACCGGTCCAGGTACGTGCCGTTGGTGGACCCCAGGTCCTCGACGATCCACTGGCCGTCGCGGTCCGGGTAGATCCTGGCATGGCGGCTGGAGGCGTAGTCGTCGTCCAGCACGATCGTGGAGTCGTGCGCCCGGCCCAGGGTGATCGTCTGGCCCTGCAACGCGACCGTGGTCCCGGTCAGTGTGCCTTCGGTCACCACCAGCTTGGTGGGGGCGTTGCGGCGCTGACGGCCGCCGCTCTGCTGGCCGCGCTGCTGACGTTGCTGCTGTTGCTGCGGCGGGGCCTGCCGGGCGGCCTGCTGGCGCCCGGCGTCCCTGCGGGACCCGCGCTGGGTGACGCGCGTACCGAACAGGTCGCTGCGGATGACCTGCACGGCCACGATCACGAACAGCCACAGTACGGCCAGAAAGCCCAGCCGCATGACCGTGAGGGTCAGCTCTGACATTGCCCCCGCTTCACCCTTCGGCTTGCCGGTAAATGATGGTGGTGCTGCCCACGACGATCCGCGAGCCGTCGCGGAGCGTAGCGCGGGTGGTGTGCTGCCCGTCCACCACGATGCCGTTGGTGGAGCCGAGATCCTGGATCGTCGAGGGCGTTCCGGTCCGGATCTCACAGTGCCGGCGGGAGACGCCGGGGTCGTCGATCCGCACGTCGGCTTCGGTGCTGCGGCCCAGCACCAGCGTCGGGCGGGAGATCTGATGGCGGGTGCCGTTGATCTCGATCCAGTGGCGGGTGCGGCCGCCGCCCGCCGGGGCGGCCGGGGGCCGCCGGCCCGCGGGCTGCGGGTAGCCGTAGCCGCCGGGACGGGCGCCGGGCGGCGGCGACGAGGGCATGGGGGGCGCTCCCGCGGGCGTGGCGGGCTGCGGGTACCCGTAGCCGCCCGGAGCGGCGCCGGTGCCGGGCCGCCCGGCCGCCGAGGGCGCCGGACCCTGCTGGTCGCTGGAGGAGGCGAGGGTGCGGCTGCGGACCCGGTACAGGCCGGTGTCCAGGTCGTCCGCCTTCTCCAGGTTGACCTTGATCGGGCCCATGAAGGTGTAGCGCTGCTGCTTGGCGTAGTCGCGCACCATGCCGGCCAGCTCGTCGCCGAGCTGGCCCGAGTAGGGGCTGAGCCGCTCGAAGTCCGGGGCGCTCAGTTCCACGATGAAGTCGTTGGGGACGACGGTCCGGTCCCGGTTCCAGATGGTGGCGTTGTTGTCGCACTCCCGCTGGAGCGCTCCGGCGATCTCCACGGGCTGGACCTCGGACTTGAACACCTTGGCGAAGGTGCCGTTGACCAGACCTTCGAGACGCTGCTCGAACTTCTTCAGGACTCCCATGGGGCACCTCCTCCGTCGTTGCCGTTCTTCCCTGCCGCGCTGCCGCTACCGCTGCCGCGACAGTCACTATTACTACTGCTGCTGCTACTGCCGCACTTGCCTGGTCCTGCCGAGCGGTCCCGGAACCGCCCGCCCGTCCTGGTACTGCTTACTGATCGTATCCACGCGCCCGCCGATCGACCGGTTCCCCGGACGGCCGCCCTGCGAACTCCTCCTGTCAAGGATCGTAGAGGCGAGTGGGGACAAGTGTCCCGCACCCGGCTGTGGACCCGGCCCTCCTCATGAAGAGATGGCCCGGACCGGTACGAGGTTGATACGCGAACCAGGACAGCTTGATACGCGATGCGGTTCCCGGGGTGCCGGAGGGGCCCTGGAGCGAGGTCGGGGGCGGCTGGAGGGCGGTCAGAAGTGATGTGAACCCACCCTGTCCGGCGTGCTAATCTTCTGCATGTCGGAAGGCGCCAGCCCAAAAGGGTCAGAACCGGAAGACACACCCAATGCGCGGGTGGCGGAATAGGCAGACGCGCTGGATTCAGGTTCCAGTGCCCGCAAGGGCGTGGGGGTTCAACTCCCCCCTCGCGCACCGAGAAGTAGCGACGGAACGGGTCCCCGCCGGTGACGGAAGTCAACGGCAGGGACCCTTTCTCGTTGTGCGACGTTGTGCGACGCGGCCGGCGGTTGTGAGGCATCGCACAGCCTGTGGACGGGTGCCGCCGGCGTCGCCGGTGACCTATCTCACGGCCGGGACCGGCCCGGCCGGTGCGTGAGTGGCGGATCTTCGTGCGTCGGCGGTGGAGCGTCGCGGGCCGACCGGGCGGACGGGGAGTTGCCACTCGTCGGGTCCGGGCCGTGGAAGGCGCGGGCGCCGACGGGGAATTCGGGTTCCGTGTCCGCGTGCGCACAGTCCGGTCGAGGATCTTCGGACTCGGCGGCCCGTGGCGGGGTCGTACGCAGGCGGCGAGCGGGAACTCGGTGAACAGGGCGGAACGCCGGTCCCGTTCGGGGGAATCGCCGACGTCCGTGGCCGCCGCTCCCGTGCTCGTCCTCTGTCGTCGGTCTCGTACCGGTCCGTTGTCGTCGCTCCCGTGCTCGTCCCCTGTCGCCGGTCCCGCATCGGTCCGCTGCCGTCGGTCCCGTGCCCGGTGCTGCCCGGCGGCGGGCGGCAGCGGCGGCGTGATGCGCAGCCGTGGGGTTCGGTGCAGGCTGGCAGGGGAGGACACACGTTCCGCGGGGGCGGTTGTGCGACTGCCCGTCCGTCCGGCGTCGCCCCGGAACGGCGGTGCGAGATCCAGGCCCGGCCAGGCCGGGGTGTCCCTTTCCGCGCACGTCGCGCACGCGCACCGGCATGGCCTGCGCGGTGCGGCCGGGGCGAGCCGGTCGCGGGGACGTCACCTGCCCGCGGTGCCGCTCGGGCGGAGCCAGACCGCGGTGCCGCTCGCGGAGCAGACACTGACAGGAGGAAGCGCGATGGAGATCAAGGGATCCGTCGCCCTGGTGACCGGGGCCAACCGCGGTATCGGCCGTGAGTTCGCTCGTGCGCTGCTCGCCCGCGGAGCGGACAAGGTCTACGCCGGTGTCCGCGACCCGGCGAGCGTGCGCGACAAGAACCTGTCCCCGCTGCGTCTGGACGTCACGGATCCGGAGGAGGTCGTCGCGGCCGCCGTCGCCGCGGGTGACGTCACCATCGTGATCAACAACGCGGGCGTCGGAGGCTTCAGTACCAAGCTCTGGGAGGGCTCGTTGGACGGCGCACGGCAGGCGATGGAGGTCAACTACTTCGGCACCTGGGCCGTCTCCCGTGCCTTCGCCCCCGTCCTGGCCCGCAACGGCGGCGGTGCGCTGGTGAACATGCTGTCGACCGCCTCCTGGGCCTCGCGGCCGGACTACCCCGGCTACGCGGCATCCAAGGCGGCCCAGTGGTCGCTGACGGGCGCGCTGCGGGAAGGCATGCGTGCACAGGGGACGCTCGTGATCGGCGTGCACGCCAGTTTCGTGGAGACGGAACTCAGCTCCTTCACGGACGCACCGAAGATCGGCGCGGCCGACGTCGCCGAGCAGACCATGGAAGCCCTGGAGAACGACCGGGTCGAGGTCCTCACCGACGAGCGGACCAGGCAGGTCAAGAGCGCCCTGTCGCAACCGCTCGACCACTGAGGGGGCCATGGCAGGCGCCGGCGTCCGAATCGGTCAGCCGCCGGGGCCGGCCGGTCGTCCGCCGGAGCCCGCGGCGCCGTCCTGGATGCCGGCCGCTCCGCCGATCGCCAGGACGGGAAGGGTAGTGGCGGGCGGCCATTCAGGATGATGAGTAACATCCTGAATGGCCGGGACAGGATGGCATTGCTGGATTTGTTTTTGCAAGTCTGATGGTGGACGCTGTCGTGTCCGGCGGGGGTGGTGACGCTCGTAATCGTCCTGATGTGCCGCGTGCAATGCCGTTCTGGCTGCTGGCTGCTGGCTGCTGGCTGTCGGTGCCGGGCGGCTGTGCGGAGGTGTAGTGCAGTGCAGTCCGATCTAGCTTTAAAAAAAGGAGTCAGATACTCTCTCGCGTATGAGTGACGAACCGCAGTTTCATGTGAGCGAAGTGTCGCCGTCCTACTGGCGGGTGACCTTCTCCAATGGCCCGATCAACCTCATCGACGTGGACACCATCGAGCAGCTTGCCGCTCTGGTGGACCGCATCGAGCGGGCTCCGGATCTGACCGTGGTGGTCTTCCGGAGCGCCAACCCCGACTTCTTCATGGCGCACTTCGACTTCCTGGCGGACAGGGCGCGTATCGCCGCCATGAAGCCCGGTCCCACAGGACTTCACCCGTACGCGGACAACCTCGTCCGCCTCGGCAGGGTCCCGGCCGTCACGATCTCCGCGATCGAGGGGCGTGCCCGAGGGGCGGGAAGCGAGTTCGCGCTGGCGACGGACATCCGCTTCGCCGGGCCGGACGCCGTCCTGGGCCAGTTCGAAGTCGGTGTCGGGGCCGTGCCCGGCGGTAACCCGTCGGGGCGCCTCGGCAGGTTGGTGGGCCGCGGCCGGGCGATGGAGATTCTGCTGGGGGCGGACGACTTCCCGGCACGGCTGGCCGCTGAGTACGGCTACGTCAACCGCGTCCTTCCCGAGGGCGAACTGGACGACTTCGTCGATGCCTTCGCCCGTCGCATTGCGGGTTTCGACAAGGTCGCCGTCTCCGAGACCAAGGCACTGGTCGACGCGAGCACCCGCATGCCCGATGAAGAGTTCGGTTCCGCACTCTCCGCGTACTTTCGTACGGCGGGGCGGCCGGAGAACGAACACCGGGTACGGCGCCTCTTCGAGCGCGGCCTGCAGCAGCCGGACGGCGTCGAGCTGGACCTGGGCGAGCAGGTCGCGGAGCGGCACTGAGCGCCCGGACCCGAGCGCCTCCCCTCGGGGGGAAATCGGGGAGACCCCCGCCGGGGCGGGGCCGTGGTGTCACGGCCCCGCCCCGGCGGCATCGGAAGCGGTCAGGCCCTGGCCGTGGTGCGGCAGGTCGGCCGGCGCCGGCACTGGCACTGGCACCGGCGATGTCGGGCAGTGGGGGGTGTTGGGCTGCGGGGAATGTCAGGCGGCGGGGGGCGCGGCCGGTGACCCGTGCTGCTTGAGCTGGTCGGCGACCTTGCCGAGCAGTTCGTCGGAGAGGGCGGGGTCGGCGACGGCCCGGGACATGAGAGAGGCGCCGACCAGGGCGCTGAGGGTGAGCATGGCCTCGGCCCTGGCCTCCTCCGCGTTCTCGCCGAGACCGGCGATCAGGTCCAGATAGGCGCGGACCTGCTTCTCGTATGCCTCCTTGAAGTCCCTGTCCCCGCGTCCGGCCGCGGCGCCGAGCGTGACCAGGGCGCAGCCGGTGGCCGGTGCGTCGCGGTGCCGTTTGCCGAGGTAGGCGTCGATGAGGCCGGTGCGCGGTTCCTGCTCGTTCTTGCGGGCGGCCTGCTCCATCTTCGCCGTGCCCTCGGACAGCGCCGTGGTCACGGCCTGGGCGACGAGATCGTCACGCGAGGCGAAGTGCTTGTAGAAGCCGCCGTGCGTCAGGCCCGCCTCCTGCATCAGTTCGGCGATGCCGGGGCGGGTGACGCCCTCCGCGCGGACCTTGCGGGCCGCGATCCGCAGCACCCGCTCACGGGACGCCGCCTTCTCCGCCTGTGAGTGCCCCACGTCGGGCCTCCCTTCGCACAGCGGCATCGACCGCTCGGAAACTAGATGACGCCCATCATACATACAGGGCAATAAACCGGCCCTGAGCTGGCCATATTCGCCTTCGAGGATGACAGGACACATCTTCAAATTGGGTGTTGTGCGTCATCTTGGATGGTGTGCGTCATGGGGATCGGTGTCGGCCCACGCGCCCGCGCACCGTTCCCCGGATCGGCGCACCGTTCCCTAGACCAGGTCGACGTCCGAAGCGGCGACCTCACGCGCGTCGTCGTCGGCGATGAAACCGACGTGGACCGGCCGCCCCGTGGACCGCTGGCGCCGCAGGGCGAAGGGGCCCGAGGGGCGTGGCCGGTGGCGGTCCCCCCATTGCTGGAGCGCGGCGAGGATCACCTGGAGTTCCTCACCGGCCGGGGTCAGGTGGTAGCTGTCGCGGGGCCGGCTGCCCGGCACCTGGTACGTCCGTGTGCGCAGGACTCCCGCGCCGACCAGCGTCTTCAGCCGTGTGCTGAGCAGGTTCGGCGCGATGCCCAGCGAGTCCTGGATCTCCGCGAAGCGGTGCTTTCCGGTGTAGATCTCCCGGATGATCAGCAGCGTCCAGCGTTCGCCCAGCACTTGCAGACTGCGTTCGATGGAGCAGGACGGCTCGTCGTGCGCGGCTTCAGGCACAGTGGCTCCCTCTCCCTGCATCGCTTTCATCTGCCTGCGTCGCGTACGGCGTGTACGTCGCGTACGGCGTGTACGTCGCGTACGGCGTGTACGGCGCGCCAATCGCAGGCTGTTGTCAGCCTAGCTTGCACTTCGTTGGTCAGCCCACCTCTGGTGCGGTCGACATGGCTGGGGTGTCTGCGAGAACAACCCCAGGTCTCACATTTGTTTTTCAAGTCACGTCGAGAGCTTCCCGGAGTGCGTCGAAAACGGAGGGGTCGGGGTCACTCCCGTACGCCCGACAGTTCCACGGCCCGGCGGCGCAGGGCGAACCCGGCGGGCGCGACGGCCGAGAGGACGGCGAGCGCCGTGCAGGCGGCGACGGTCGCGCCGATCGCGGCCCAGGGGAGTTCGATCGTGGTCCGCCCCGACAGCAGGGCCAGCGCGCCCCACATGCCCGCCAGGTTGAGGCCGGTCACCGCCAGTCCGAGCAGTGCGCCCACCGCGACCACCAGCAGCGCCTCGGCGCCCACCAGTCGCAGCACCTGCCGGCGGGTGGCACCGGCGAGCCGCAGCACGGCCAGGTCGCGCGCCCGGTCGGACGCCGCCATGACCATGGTGTTGGCCACGGAGAGGCCCGTGCAGAGGAGGGCGATGCCGAGGACCAGCAGCAGGCCGAGCCGGGTGGTGCGGTCGGTCTCCGGGTGGGTGGCCCGCACCCAGTCGGCCGCGGTACGCACCTGCCCGCCCGAGCCCCGTACCGCCTCGCGCAGTCCGGCGGCCACGGCGGCCACGGTGGTCGCGGTGGTCGTGACGTCCGTGTCGGCACTGTCGGTGAGGGCGACGTCGACCCGGTCGGCACGCGCGCCGGGGGCGTTGCGCGGGGTGACGTAGACGCCGTTGCCGCCGGTGCCGGTGGTCATCACGGCGGCGATCCGCAGCGTCCGCTTGGTGCCGTCGCCGAGCCACACCCGCACGTGTTGCCCCACGCTGTGCCGCTGCCATTCCTCGTTGACGATGATCGAGCCGTCGTCGAGGTCGCTCACCTTCCCGGCGGCGAGCGGCAGCCGGGCGGTGGCCGTGAGCGGACCGGGCTCGGCCGCACGGGCCGCGGACTCGACGACGGCCACCCCGTCCTCCAGGACGTAGACGGCGCTGGAGTAGGTCACCGACACCTCGGCACCGGGCACCTCACGCAGCGCGGCCAGCGTCGCCGGGTCAAAACCGGACTCGTCCGCCGGGGTGACGACGAACGCGGCGGAGGTCCGCTCCCGCGCCTCGGCGGCCCGCGCCCGGTGCAGCGTGGCGGTCGCGCCCAGCAGCGATCCGGTGAGGGCGACCGTGACCAGGACGGGCGCCGCGACCGCCGCGGTACGCCGCAGTCCGGCGACGGCGTTCTCGCCCGCCACCATGCCCACGGCGCCGGGCAGCCGGGCCGGCAACCAGGCCAGCAGCCGGACCAGCGGGCGTACCACGACCGGCGCGAGCAGCGCGACCGCGGTGATCAGCACCATCGGCCGACTCACGTAGGACTTGCGGTGCAGCAGCTCACCCGGGTCGCCGGCCAGCGCCAGGCACAGCGTGACGGCGGCGGTCAGCAGCAGCGCCGTACCGGACAGCAGGCGGCCCGGGGTCATCGGCCCGCCGTCCACGGACGCCTCGCGCAACGCCTGGGCGGGGCCGGTCCGGCCGGCCCGCCAGGAGGCGGCGACCGCGCCGCACAGGGCGACGAACAGACCGGTCCAGAAGGCCATGAGGTACGGCCAGACGTGATCGCCGATGGTGAACCAGCCCGGCGCGAGCCCGCCGTCGACCACCAGGTCGGCCAGCAGTGGCGCCCCGCAGCGGCCGAGCAGACAGCCCGCGGTGGCGGCGAGCACGCCCACCACCAGTGCCTCGGCGAGGACCGTGCGCCGTAGTTGCCCCGGGGTCGCCCCGGCGATGCTGAGCAGCCCGAACTCCCGGCGTCGTCGGGCGACCGAGAACGCGAACGTGGACGCCACCACGAACGCCGACACGAAGGCAGTGACGCCGCCGGCCGTGCCGAACATGGCGTTCATCGCGGTGACGGCCTCGGAGTCGCGGTCGGGGTCGGGGTCGGCGAAGCGGCGCGCGTCACCGGTCAGGACCTGCACGTCGGAACCGGGGTCGGGGGCGGGGTCGATCTCAGTCCCGGTGCCGGTGCCGGTGCCGATTCCGGCGTGGGTGCTGTCGGCGTCGCTCTGGGTGGTGTCGCGTACCGCCTCGCGTACGGCCGCCGGGTTCGCGCGTACGGCCACCTGGACGCAGACGGTGGACAGTTCGGCGGCCCGCGCGTCGGTGTAGAAGACGGCGTTCTCGAAGCCGCGGTCGGCGACGGTGCCGACGACCCGCACGGTGCCACGATCCGTCCGGACCCGTGCGCCCGGCTCCACCCGGTCGCCGCTGACCACGACCTCGTCGGCGGCCGTCGGAGCCCGCCCCGCGGTGATCCCGTACGGCGCGAAGGCGGCGGTGGACCAGGGGTGACCCACCAGGTCGGCGGGCCCGTCCGCGACGCGCACCGCGAACGTCCGGTCCTCGACGACGGTCCCGAGTTCCCTGAGCCGCGCGACGGTGCCGGCGGGCAGGGCGCGCGGGTGGGCGAGCTTGTGGAGGCGGTCACCGGCCGGGGTGGGCACCCGCAGGGTGTCCGACGCCCTGACCACGACCGGCGCGGTGGCGAACCGCTCCGGTCCCCGGCCGGGCGCGTCCAGCGAGGAGGCGAGGGCCAGTCCCATCACGGCGAGCAGCGCGACGCCGAGTGAGAGCGCGACGAAACTGCCCACGAAGGTGACCCAGCGGGTGCGCACGGTGCACAGGGCGACGCTCAGCACGGCACGGCCCCCAGTTCGGCCATCCGTGCGGCGATGCCGTCGGCGCCCGCACCGGCCAGTTCGCCGGCCACCCGCCCGTCGACGAGGAAGACCACGCGGTCGGCACAGGAGGCGGCCACCGGGTCGTGGGTGACCATGACGACGGTCTGGCCCTCGTGATCGGCCATGCCGCGCAGCAGAGCCAGCACCGCGCGACCGGTCTGCGAGTCCAGCGCACCGGTCGGCTCGTCGCCGAACAGCACCTCGGGCCGGGTGATCAGGGCACGGGCCAGGGCGACGCGCTGCTGCTGGCCGCCGGACAACTCCGCCGGCCGGTGCCGGGCCCGCTCGCCGAGACCGACCTGGCGGAGCGCGTCGTGCACCCGCGCCCTGGGGACACGGCGGCCGGCCAGCCGTAGCGGCAGTGCCACGTTCTGCTCGGCCGTCAGGGACGGCAGGAGATTGAACGCCTGGAAGACAAAACCGATGCGCTCACGGCGCAGCAGGGTCACCTCGGTCTCGCTCAGCCCGGTCAGTTCCCTCCCGCCCACGGTGACCGAACCGGACGTGGGCCGGTCGAGACCCGCGGCGCATTGCAGCAGCGTCGACTTGCCGGAACCGGACGGACCCATCACGGCGGTGAACGTCCCCTTGGGGAAGGAGAGCGAGACCTCGTAGAGCGCGGTCACGACACCGTCGCCGGACCCGTACCGCCTGCTGACGGAGCGCAACTGGATTGCGTCGTGGTTCATCTTCCCCCGCTTGGTGAATGGTTTCGGTGCGTCGGCCCCACCGGCGTCCGGTTCTTCTGGAGTCCGGTTCTTACGGTGTCCGGTTCTTACGGTGTCCGGTTCTTACGGTGTCCGGTTCTTCCGGTGCCGGGCCCTTTCGGTGTCCGGTCCTTTCGGTGCCCGGCCCCACCACGAAATCGCGCGGAGGCGCCCCGGCGCAGTGCGGCAGGACCGAGAACCGGTGGTCACGATCCCCACCAGGGTGACGGCGCCGCACACCGCGCCGGAGAGCAGGTACGCGGCCGAGCGCCACGGCCACGGTGACAGCACGAAGCCGGTGCGGGACATGGCCTGCCACACGTTCCGGGGGTGCGGCTGCCCCAGGTTCCGGGGGTGCAGGTGCCGCACATTCCGAGGGTGCATGGGGAGCACGGTAGGAGGTCCGCCGGTGCCGGGCCATCGGGCCTGTGGGCGGACCCGGGGTAGGTCTGGCCCTATGGTGGGCGGCGCACTCGCCATCGTGCTGATGGGGCTGCCTCTCCTCGTTCTCACCACCCTGGCCGGCATCCCGGTGGCCCGGCTGGAACGCCGCAGGCTGCGCCTCGTCGACCTGGACCCGGCACCCGGCCGGTACACCGCTCCCGCCGCCACGGGCCTGCGGGCCTGGCTGACGACCCGGTTGCGTGAGCGGACGACCTGGCGGGAACTCGGCCACGCCCTGCTGTTCGCGGGCCTGCTCTGGCCGGTCGACGCCCTCGCGCTCACGGTCGGGCTGCTCTTTCCGCTGTCCGTGGCCGCGACGCCGCTGCTGCTGGCCACGGTCGGCGACGGCCAGGAGACCAAGGTGCTCAAACAGTGGACGGTCACCACCTGGCCGGCCGCCTTCGCCGTCGCCGTGCTCGGGCTCGCCCTCCTGGGCGTCGGCGCCTACGTCCTGGGGCTGACGGCCGGCGCCCGCGCCGAACTGACCCGGCTGCTGATCGCACCACGAGACGGCGACCTGGGCGCCAAGGTGGTCGAACTCACCCGCTCCCGCGCACGACTGGTGGACGCCTTCGAGGCGGAACGGCGCCGCATCGAACGCGACCTGCACGACGGAGCCCAACAACGCCTCGTCGCCCTGACGATGACACTCGGACTGGCCCGCCTGGACGCACCGCCCGGTCCACTCGCGGACCAACTCGCCAAGGCACACGGCGAAGCCGGCCGAGCCCTCGCCGAACTGCGCGAACTCATCCACGGCATCCACCCCCAGGTGCTCGCCGACTACGGCCTGGAAGCCGCCGTCGCCGACGCCGCGGACCGCTCCCCGATCCCCGTGGACGTCGCCCTCGAACTCCCCGGACGCCTGCCCCGGTCCGTCGAGGCGGCCGCGTACTTCGTCGTCTGCGAGGCCCTCTCCAACATCGCCAAGCACAGCGGCGCGACCCACGCCGAGGTGAGCGGCGGCCACCACGACGGACGGCTGCACCTACGGGTGCGCGACGACGGCCGAGGCGGCGCCGACGCCACCGCCGGCACCGGCCTCACCGGACTCGCGGACCGGGTGTCGGTCCTCGATGGCAGACTTTCCCTGTCCAGTCCGCCGGCCGGACCGACCCTGCTGAGTGTGGAGTTTCCTTGCGAACCCTGCGGGCCGAGCGGCCACTGCGCATAGTGCTCGCCGAGGACAGCGTCCTGCTGCGCGAAGGACTCGCCGGCCTGCTCGGCCGCTTCGGCCACGACGTCGTCGCGGCGGTCGGCGACGCCGGTGCACTGGTCACCGCGACCGAGGAACACTCCCCCGACATCGTCGTGACCGACGTCCGTATGCCCCCCGGATTCCAGGACGAGGGCCTGCACGCGGCGGTACGCCTGCGGGAGGCCACCCCCGCCCTGCCCGTCCTCGTCCTCAGCCAGTACGTGCAGCACAGATACGCCGCCGAACTCCTCGACTCCGGAGCCGGATCGGGCATCGGATACCTGCTCAAGGACCGTGTCGGTCAGGTCGAGGAGTTCGTGGAGGCCCTGTGCGAGGTCGCCGCCGGCGGCACGGTCGTCGACCCGGAGGTCGTACGACAACTGCTGCGCCGCCGCCGCGACCCGCTGGAGCGGCTCACACCACGCGAACGAGAAGTCCTCGCCCTGGTCGCGGAGGGCAGGTCGAACGGCGCGATCGCCCGCGAACTCGTGGTGACCGAGGCCGCTGTGGGCAAGCACATCGGCGGCATCCTCACCAAACTGGACCTCCCCCCGGCGGACGACACCCACCGCAGAGTGCTGGCGGTGCTGGCCTATCTGAGGGCCTGAGCCCCCGGTCCCGGCAGGCCGCCGGCGCAGTTGTCCACAACCGCGTGCTTGTCCACAGGGCCTGACGCGGCCCCGGCCACCGGCGGTACGGTCGGCACAAGTTGATGTTCGTACATGCGCGGGAGGGCGGTCGCGGTGACCGAGGCGGGGGCGGAAGTGACGGATACGGATACGAGTACGGATGCGGGTACGGGTACCGCGAACGGGGCGGCAGCGGCGGGCACTGTGACTGGGAGCGGGGCGGGAGCGACGGGCCCGGCGACCGGTGACGGGGCGCGAGCCAGGGGCCCGGCGACCGGGAACGGAGCCGGGGTCGGGGTCGGTACCGGGGTCACGGTGGCGAGTACCGCGCCCGGGGCCGGGGCGCAAGCGGCCGGCACCGCGACCGGAGCGGGACGCAGGCTTCCCCGGGTGCGCGGCTTCGCCCCGTGGCCGTCGCCGGGCTCACCCAAAGCGGAAGGCAAGGCACTGCGGGCGAGCGTCCCACGGCACACACACAGCGCCCTCGACCTGGACGCCGCCCGCCCCGACGCGCTGAGCGCCGTCGAGGAGTCCAACCGGGGCCGCATACCCGACCTCACACCGATACGCGTGGGCAGGATGGCGGCGACGCCCTTCGCCTTCCTGCGCGGCTCGGCCGGCCTCATGGCCTACGACCTGGCCCGCACCCCCACCACCAGGATCGCCGCCCAGCTCTGCGGCGACGCGCACGCGGCCAACTTCGGCCTGTACGGCGACGCCCGCGGCAGCCTCGTCATCGACCTGAACGACTTCGACGAGACGATCCACGGCCCCTGGGAATGGGACCTCAAACGGCTCGCCGCCTCGCTGGTGCTGGCCGGCCGCGAGGCGGGCGCCGACGAGGACACCTGCCGCGCCGCGGCGCACGACACGGTGGGCGCGTACCGGCGCACCATGCGGCTGCTGGCCAAACTGCCGGTCCTGGACGCCTGGAACGCGATCGCGGACGAGGAACTGGTCTCCCACACCGACGCCCACGACCTGCTGGGCACACTGGAGCGGGTCTCGGAGAAGGCCCGCGCCAACACCAGCGGGCGGTTCGCGGCGCGGTCCACCGAAGCCGTCGACGAGGGCGGGCGCCGGTTCGTCGACGCATCACCCGTGCTGCGCCGCATACCGGACGCCGAGGCGGCGAAGGTGGCGGCGTCCCTGGAGACCTATGTGACCACCCTCTCCGAGGACCGACTGCCACTGCTCGCCCGGCACGCGGTGCACGACGTGGCGTTCCGGGTGGTCGGCACGGGCAGCGTGGGCACCCGCTCCTACGTCGTCCTGCTCCTGGACCACCGGGGCGAGCCGCTGGTCCTGCAGGTGAAGGAGGCCCGCCCCTCGGCGCTGGTCCCGCACCTGGCCACGGCCGGCTTCGAGACGCCGTCCGTCGACCACGAGGGCCGGCGGGTCGTGCTGGGGCAGAAGCGCATGCAGGTGGTCAGCGACATCCTGCTGGGCTGGACGACGGTGGACGGCCGTCCCTTCCAGGTCCGTCAGTTCCGCAACCGCAAGGGCAGCGTCGACCCCGCCGCGCTCGCCCCCGACCAGATCGACGACTACGGCCGTATGACCGGTGCCCTGCTGGCCCGCGCCCACTCCCACAGCGCCGACCCGCGCCTGATCGCGGGCTACTGCGGCAAGAACGAGGAACTGGACGAGGCGATAGCCGGATTCGCGGTCGCCTACGCCGACCGCACCGAGGCGGACCACGCGGAACTGGTGGCGGCGGTAAGGACAGGACGCATCGCCGCTGACAGCGGGGTGTGAGGAGGGGGGCGGGTTTTTGGGGTGGGCGGGGGATGGGGGTGGGGAGGGGGGAGGGGGGAGGGGAGGGGGCGAAGGGTGGTGGGGCCCGTACGGAAGGTGTGCGGTGCGGCAGCCCGGATGCCTGGTTCCCGGTGGTGAGCGCGGGATCGGTGCTCGGGTCCCGACGGTTGCGGGTGTGGCCTAGGCTGGCCCGGTGACGACCCCGGAAGCTGAGCAGTCCCAGGAGCCCCGGCCCGAGGAGCGGCTGGAACGGGCCGTACGGGCTGCTGAGCAAGCGCTGATCGAGTTCGAGATCGCGGTGGAGACCTTCCGCATCGAGGTCGAGAACTTCTCCCGGCTGCACGAGCAGAAGCTGGGCCCGATGTATGCCCGGCTGGAGGAGCTGGAGGCCCGGATCGCCGAGGCCAGAGCCGCCCGGTCCGGTGATCCCGAGGACCTGCGCGCTGCCGAGGAGGCCCGTGCCCGGGTCATGCCCATGCCCGGCGTGGAGGATCTGCTGCACGGCTGGATGGACGGGACCGGTCTTTTCCCGGAGGCCGCCGCGATGCTCACCGACCAGGCGGTCCGGCCCCCGCAGCGGGTACGTCCCAGCGAGGAGGCCCGCCGCCTCTACCGCGAGCTGGCCCGCAAGGCCCACCCGGATCTCGCGCAGGAGAAGGACGAGCGGGAGCGGCGGGAGGAGTTCATCACCCGCGTCAACACCGCCTACGCCCGCGGCGACGAGGCGCTGCTGCGTGAGCTGGCCGAGGAGTGGGCCGCGGGCCCGGCGCCCGCCGATCCGGTCCCGAGCCGCAGCGAGGAGCTGTACGCCCGGCTGGAGTGGCTGGACCAGCGCAAGGAACTGCTCACCATGGTCGCCCGTGAGCTGGAGGACGGCGCGATCGCGGCCATGCTCCGGCTGGCCCCCGACAACCCCGACGCCCTGCTGGAGGAGATCGCCGAGCGGCTTCGGGGCGATGTGGCCCGACGGGAGGCGGAGCTGGCGGAACTCCTTGCGCAGGGATAGCCCGCCCGGCCCCGTCCCGACGGCCTGCGTAATCTCCGACGGCCTTCGTACCTCCCGACCGGCCTTCGTACTTCCCGACGGCCTTCGTACTTCCCGGCGCTCGTGCTTCCTGATGGACGTGCTTCCTGATGGGCGTCGTGCTTCCCGACAGCTTTCGGAATCCCCTGTGTCCTTCGGGTCCCCGATGCCCTTCGGGTAGCGTCGGTGGCATGAGTTTCGGAGCTGGTGTGCCCACGGTCGGGGTCGCGGACCTCAAGAGCGACGACTTCCTGCTGGACGTCCGCGAGGACGACGAGTGGCAGGCGGGCCATGCCGAGGGAGCACTGCACATTCCCATCAGCGACTTCGTGGCCCGGTACGGGGAACTGACCGAGGCCGCCCCGCAGGACGGCCGGGTCCATGTGATCTGTCGTTCCGGAGGGCGCTCGGCCCAGGTCACCATGTATCTGGTGCAGCAGGGCATCGACGCCGTGAACGTCGACGGCGGCATGCAGGTCTGGCAGGCCGCCGGCCGCCCGGTCGTCACCGACGGGGGTCAGCCCGGTCACGTGCTGTAGACGGCGTGGGCGGCGGGTGCGCGGGCGCTCGTCAGCTCAGTGGGTACGCCGCCAGCAGGTCGCCCAGCGCCTCCTCGTGGGCCGCCGCCGGGCCGAGCGAGAGTTCCAGGTGCTTGGCCCAGGCGTGGTAGCGGTGCAGGGAGTAGTCGGTGTCGGCGCCGAACCCGCCGTGCAGGTGCTGTGCCGTCTGCACCACCCGCCGGACGCCTTCCGATGCCCAGATCTTCGCCACGGCGATGTCCCCGTTGACGGGCAGCGGACCCGGCGCCCCGGAACTGATCCGCCAGGCGGCCTGCCACAGCGTGGCCTCCATGGCACGCAGGTCGATGAAGCGGTCGGCGGCCTGGACGGCGACGGCCTGGAAGGTCGCAATCGGGTGCCCGAACTGCTCGCGCTTGCTCGCGTACGTGCTGGTCATCTCAAGGACCCGCTCGCCCAGCCCGAGCGCGAGCGCACACGTCCCGGTGGTCAGCAGCCCGCGCAGCCACTCCCATGCCCCGTCGGTGTCGATGACGTGGCGCGCCGTGATCCGCGTGGCTTTCAGGCGCAGTTCGCCGAGCCGCTCTCCGTTGGTGGAGAACTGCTCGGTGAGGGAGACTCCGTCGTGGGCGCGGGGGACCAGCGCGAGGACGGTGCGGCCGGCCTCGGAGCGCGCGGGGACCAGAATGAGATCGGCGCTGTACGCCCATGGCACCGCCGTCTGCACCCCGTCCAGCACCCATGCGTCGCCGTCCGGCCGTGCGGTGACGGCCAGTTCGGCCGGGTCGTGGCCGCTGCGCCCGTTCGCGGCGACGGTGAGGACGAGGGCGCCGCGTCCGGCCTGCGGCAGCAGTTCGGCCGCCAACTCCTTTCCGCCGTAGATCTGTACGGCCGCGGCGGCGGCGCTGCTCTCCAGCAGGGGTACCCGCGCGAGGACTTTCGCGGATTCCCGCAGCACCAGGCACAGGGCGATGGCGTCCAGACCTGCCCCGTCGTGTTCCGCGTCGAGCAGCAGGCTCAGCAGGTCCGCCTCGGCCAGCCGGGTCCACAGCGGCCGGTCGAAGTCCTCGGCGACGGCGCCCGTGGTGAGCGCGGGGCTCGGCACCGCGTCCGGCGCCACCCCGGCGAACACCCCAGCGGCGGCTTCGGCCGCCGCCAGTTGTTCCTCAGTGAAGGTGAAGTCCACGGTTCTGTCCTCCCGGCGGCTCCGCTCATCTGACGGACCGTCAAGATAGAACAGGTTCTAGGAGAAGGGAACGGTCCGCCGTCGGTCCGTCCGCCGGTCCGCCGGTCTGTCGGTCTGTCGGTCTGTCGGGCGCAGCTTCGCCGGGCAGTGGCCGGCGTCACAGGTCGGTGTCACCGGTCGGCGTCACCGGTCCGGGCCGCCGGTCAGCGTCACCGGCCGGCGTGACCGGTCCGGGCCGCCTCGGTGGGCAGGAAGGCCGGACGGCAGGTGGTGGTGGGGGCGTGGCGGTCAGCGGTCGAAGTCCAGTTCCACCTCTTCCGTCACCGGATGCGACTGGCAGGCCAGCACGTATCCGGCCGCTGTCTCCTCCGACTCCAGGGCGAAGTTGCGGTCCATGCGGACCTCGCCCGAGACCAGGAAGGCCCGGCAGGTCCCGCACACGCCGCCCTTGCAGGCGTAGGGCGCGTCGGGCCGGTTGCGCAGCACCGTCTCCAGCAGTGACTCCCCGTCCCGGACCGGCCAGCTTCCGCCGCGTCCGTCGAGCCGGGCGGTCACGGTGCTGTGAGCGGGGGCCGAGACGGTCACCTTTGGTGCCGGAGCCGCGTCCACGTGGAAGATCTCTTCGTGGATTCGCGCCCGGTCCACTCCGAGATCCCGCAACGCTCGCTCCGCGCCCTGTACCAACCCGTACGGACCGCACAGGAACCATCCGGCCACCGCGTCCACCGGCAGCAGCGCGGGCAGCAGCCCTGTCAGCCGTTCCCGGTCCAGCCGCCCGGAGGGCAGGCCCGCCTGCTGCTCCTCCCGTGAGAGCACCGTCACCAGGTGCATCCGCTGCGGATAGCGGTCCTTCAGGTCGGCGACCTCCTCCAGGAACATCGTCGAGGCGGCCGTACGGTCGCTGCGTATCAGGCAGAACCGGGCGTTCGGTTCGCGTGCCAGCAGCGTCGAGGCGATCGACAGCACCGGGGTGATGCCGCTGCCGCCGACGACTGCCGCGTAGAGTCCCGGGGCCGGTTCCAGGGTGAAGCGTCCGGCCGGAGTCATCACCTCCAGCTCGTCGCCGACGTTGATTTCTTTCAGCGCGTACGCCGAGAAGGTGCCGCCCTCCACCAGCCGCACCCCGACCCGCAGGGTGGACGGGCCTTCGTCGCCGGGTGCGGGAGCGGGGGAGCAGATCGAGTAGGTCCGCCGGATGTCCAGCCCGTCGGCCCGGCGGCGCAGGGCGAGGTGCTGGCCGGGTGTGTGCCGGTATTCCTCGCGCAGTCCTGGCGGTACGGCGAGGGTGAGGGCCACGGAGTCGTCGGTGAGCCGGTCGACCGCGGCCACCGGGAGCGGGTGGAAGCGGGCCATCACAACTCCTTGAAGTGGTCGAACGGTTCACGGCAGGCCAGGCAGCGGCGCAGCGCCTTGCAGGCGGTGGAGGAGAACCGGCTCAGCAGTTCGGTGTCGGCCGATCCGCAGTGCGGACAGCGGATGGCGGCCGGTGCGTCGGGTGTGGCGGTTGAGTTCGCGTCCTCCGGAGTTCCCAGCGTTTCCAGTGTTTCCGGTGCTTTTGGCGCCTCTGGTGCCTTCGATGTGCCGGTGTGTGTCCGGGTCGGGGCGAGGGTGAGGGGTACCGGACCGGAGCCGTGCCGCACGCGCGGGGGAGCGATGCCGGACTCGTGCAGCTTGCGCCGCCCTTCGTCCGTGATGTCGTCGGTCGACCAGGCGGGCGTGAGCACCGTGCGCACGGTGACCTGGCGCATGCCGTGGTCGCGGAGTATCCGCTCGATGTCGACGGACATGGTCTCCATGGCGGGGCAGCCGGTGTAGGTGGGGGTCAGCTCCACCTCGACGGCGTCCGTGCCCCGCAGGTGCACGGCTCGCACTACACCAAGCTCGCGGAGGGTGAGCACGGGCAGTTCGGGGTCGGGCACCGAGCCCGCGAGGTCGAGGAGTTCCGCTTCCAGCGGTGTTGCCGTCGTCGTCACCATGACGCCCCCGGGTGGCTGCGGTGCAGGTGCTGCATCTCGGCGAGCATCCGCCCGAACGGCTCGGTGTGCAGGCCCTGCCGGCCCGCACCCGCCGACCAGGCGCCGGTGCGCGGCCCCTCGGGGACCCTGAGGGTGGCCCGGCGCAGCACGTCCTGGACGGATTCCAGCCAGGCCGCCTCCATGGCGGTTCGGTCGGTGTCCAGGCCCGCCACCGGCTGGAACATCTCCCCGGTGAACCGCCACAGGGCATCACATGCGCGTGTCATCCGCTCATGGCTGACCTCGGTACCGTCGCCGAGCCGCACGGTCCACTGCTCGGCGTGGTCGCGGTGGTAGGCGACCTCCTTGACGGCCTTGGCGGCGAGGGGCGCGAACGGACCGTCGCCGACGGCCAGTTCCGTGTACAGCAGGTGCTGGTAGGTGGAGAAGTACAGCTGGCGGACGATGGTGTGGGCGAAGTCGCCGTTGGGCTGTTCGACCAACTGGAGGTTGCGGAAGGCGCGCTCCTCGCGCAGGTAGGCGAGTTCGTCCTCGTCGCCCGCCATCGACAGCAGCACGCGGGCCTGACCGAGCAGGTCGAGCGCGATGTTGGCGAGTGCGACCTCCTCCTCCAGGACGGGCGCGTGGCCCGCCCACTCCCCCAGGCGGTGCGAGAGCACCAGGGCGTCGTCCCCGAGCGCGAGCGCGGCGGCCAGGGGCGTGGTGGGACCGGGCCCGGGTGCGGTGGTCACGGTGGGCGCGGACTCGGTGGGCGTGGGCTCGGTGGTGGTCACAGGTGCTTCACCCCCTCCGGGATCTCGTAGAAGGTGGGGTGCCGGTAGGGCTTGTCCGCGGCGGGTTCGAAGAAGGGGTCCTTCTCGTCGGGCGAGGACGCGGTGATCGCGGCTGCCGGGACGACCCAGATGGAGACGCCCTCGCCGCGCCGGGTGTACAGGTCGCGGGCGTTGCGCAGGGCCAGTTCCGCGTCCGGGGCGTGCAGGCTGCCGGCGTGGGTGTGGGAGAGCCCGCGGCGGGAGCGTACGAAGACCTCCCACAGGGGCCAGTCGGTGTTCGTCATGCCCGCGCTCCTCCGCTCCGGCCGGACGCAGCCGTGCCGCTGTGCTTCGCGGCATGGGCCGCGGCTGCCTCCCGTACCCACGCGCCTTCGTCGTGTGCCTGGCGGCGTTGGGTGATCCGTTGTTCGTTGCACGGGCCGTTGCCCTTGAGGACCTCCCAGAACTCCGTCCAGTCGATCGCGCCGAAGTCGTGGTGCCCCCGTTCCTCGTTCCACCGCAGGTCCGGGTCGGGGAGGGTGAGGCCGAGGGATTCGGCCTGCGGGACGCAGATGTCGACGAAGCGCTGCCGAAGCTCGTCGTTCGAATGGCGCTTGATCTTCCAGGCCATCGACTGCGCCGAGTGCTGGGACGCGTCATCGGGCGGGCCGAACATCATCAGGGACGGCCACCACCAGCGGTCCACCGCGTCCTGGGCCATCGCGTGCTGCTCGGGAGTGCCGTTGCTGAGGGCCATCAGCAGTTCGTATCCCTGGCGTTGGTGGAAGGACTCCTCCTTGCAGATGCGGACCATCGCCCGTGCGTAAGGGCCGTAGGAGCAGCGGCACAGCGGTACCTGGTTGGTGATGGCCGCGCCGTCCACCAGCCAGCCGATCGCGCCGACGTCCGCCCAGGTCAGCGTGGGGTAGTTGAAGATCGAGGAGTACTTCTGGCGGCCGGTGTGCAGTTTGTCGAGCAGTTCGTCGCGGCCGGTGCCGAGGGTTTCGGCGGCGCTGTACAGGTACAGGCCGTGGCCTGCCTCGTCCTGGACCTTGGCCATCAGGATGGCCTTGCGGCGCAGGGAAGGGGCGCGGGTGATCCAGTTGGCCTCGGGCTGCATGCCGATGATCTCGGAGTGGGCGTGCTGGGCGATCTGCCGGACCAGCGTCGCGCGATAGGCGTCGGGCATCCAGTCACGGGGCTCGATGCGCTCGTCCGCGGCCACTGCGGCGTCGAAGGCACGCTGGTACACCGTCGTGTCGGCGGCGCCCTCGGTGTCGTACGCCTCGGCGCGGGCTGTGCGCCGGGCGGCTGCTGTGGCCATGCGGTCCCCCTGACCTCGGGCTCTTTCGGAAATTTGGAACCGACCGATCGTTCGGTCCGTGCGATTCCATGGTGGGCGAGCCGCCGTGAGGTGTCAACCGCTGTGGACAACTCCGCCGATGCCCACGCCGCAGCCGATGCCCACACCGACGAAGCGCACGCCGCGGTCTGCGGACCAGAACCTGTGGACAACTCTCTGTGGACAACCGAGGACCGTGGGTCTGCGCGAGGCGGCTCCGGTCCCGTGCCGGGCCGACTGGGCCCGGTACGGGCGTGGCAGTGGCGACGGCCATGCCCGCGAGCTGTGCCTCGGGGCTGCGCCGAACGGGTGGGGCTGAGTACCGTTCCGTGCGAGCGCCGAGCAAGTAGGGTTCGCCGGGCGGCGCGGTGACCCGCGGCGACGGCCGGACGACGAAGCGGGATGGGGAACGGGGCGGAATGGACGCGTACGACAAGGACTCGCACGCCCAGCAGGGGCCGGACGGGTCGGGCGAGGCGCGTCGGGCGGAAGGTCCGGGCGGCCCCGGCGACCCCGCGTCGTACAGCCCCGAAGCCGAAGCCGAAGCCGAAGCCGAAGCCGAGGCCGAGGCCGAGGCCGAGGTGCAGGCCGGAGCCCTGGCCGGAGTCGGGAACCTCAGGGCCGATACCGATACCGAGACCGGAGGCTTCGGGACCAGAGACTTCGGGACCGGGACTGGAGCCGAAGGAGCCCGGGCCGGAGCCGAAGGAGCCGAGGCCGGGGTCCGTGTCGACGGTGCCGTGGGAAATGCCGGAGGTGCGGTCGTGGTGCGGCCGCGGTCCGGGTGGGACGGGCCGCCGGGCGCGAGACGACCGGACGGCTCCCCCGGAGACGGCGGCGCGCCCTCCTTCGGAGTCGGCGCGGTCTCCTCGGACGACAGTTCCTCGCCCCCGGCCGTCCCGCGTACCGGAGTAGCCGCGCTCTCCCCGCGGTACCAGATCGGTGCCGCGCTGGCTCTCGCGATCGTCGCCCTCGCCGCGTGCGTGCATCTCGGAATGGTGTTCCTGAGCCTCGCGCCCGCCAACACCGTGACGAAGCAGCACGGCGAGGCGATACAGGACTGGGTCCTTCCGGAGTTCGAGCAGAACTGGAAGCTGTTCGCGCCGAACCCGTTGCAGCAGAACATCGCCGTCCAGGTCCGCGCGGAGACCCGCACGGCCGACGGTGACACCGCGACGACCGGCTGGTACGACCTGTCCGCACAGGACGGCCGGGCCATCGACGGCAACCTGCTGCCCAGCCACACCCAGCAGAACGAACTCCGCAGGGCCTGGGACTTCTTCGTCGCCACGCACGACGGCGACAACCGTCCCGTAGGACTTCGTGGCGCGCTCTCCGAGCAGTACGTACGGCGGATAGCGGTGCTGCGTCTGCAGCGGCAGGACGCGGCGGGCCGCGCGGGGTCCATAGAGATGATCCAGATCCGCTCGCGCACCACCAGCGTGCCCCCGCCCCAGTGGAGCGACGAGCAAGTCTCCGACAAACCCGTCTACCGCGTGCTGCCCTGGTGGACGGTCACGACCGACGAGGCCGCGGGGGGTGTGCGGTGAACCGTCTCGTGCCGTCGGTCTCGCGCGCGATCGCGCAGGTCACCGGATCCTCGCTCGGCCCCTACCAGTCCGCAGTCATCCGCATCGGCTTCTCGGCGACCTGGCTGCTGTTCCTGCTGCGTGAGTTCCCGCACCGCCAGGAACTGTACGGGCCCGACGGCCCCTGGAGCTGGTCCCTGGGCAAGCAACTGACCGCGGACAACGGTGCCTTCTCGGCGCTGCTGTGGTCGAACGGGCAGCTCTGGTTCGAGGTCAGCTACCTGCTCGCCGTCGTCTCCAGCGTGCTCCTGCTGCTCGGCTGGCGCTCGCGCACGTCGTCGGTGCTGTTCATGGTCGGCGTGCTCTCGTTGCAGAACCGCAGCGTCTTCGTCGGCGACGGCGGCGACAACGTGCTGCACCTGATGGCCATCTACCTGGTGTTCACGCGGTGCGCTCAGGTGTGGTCCCTCGACGCCCGGCGGGCGGCGCGCGAACGTGCGGCACGCGCGCGTGGGGAGCGGGTGACCGACCGGCTGGGACCGGTCCTGTGGGTGGGTCTCGGTCTGGTACTGGCCGCCGTGACCCTGGGCGGCCGGTTCGACACCGGCTGGCTGGTGCCCGCGCTGCTGTGGACGGTGTGGGCGGTGCTGGGGCTGTGGTGGCTGGTGGGACGGTTCGGGCCGACGTCCGAGCCCCGGACCCTGCTGGACGTGATCGCCAACATCGTGCACAACGGCGCCCTGCTCGTGATCATGGTCGAGGCGTGCCTGATCTATGCCACGGCCGGCTGGTACAAGATCCAGGGTTCACGCTGGCAGGACGGCACCGCGGTCTACTACCCGCTGCAACTCGACTACTTCTCGCCCTGGCCCGCCCTCGCCAACCTGCTGTCAGCCAGCGGCGTCCTGGTCATGGTGGTGACGTACGGGACGGTCATGGTGCAGGTCGCCTTCCCGTTCACGCTGTTCAACCGGCGGGTCAAGAACGTCCTCCTGGTCGCGATGATGATCGAGCACCTGGCGATCGCCGTCCTCCTGGGGCTGCCGTTCTTCTCGCTGGCGATGATCGCCGCGGACTCGGTCTTCCTGCCGACGTCGTTCCTGCGCCGACTCGGCGGCTGGGTGGCACGCGCACCCTTCGTCCGCCTTGGCGGCACCGCCCGCGCCAAGCCGAATCCCGCACCGGAATCGGTGCCAGTGCCGGTGGCGGTATCGATGTCGGAGGCGGAGCCGGTATCGATGTCGGAGTCGGAGTCGGCACCGGACCCCGGACCGGAACCGAGGCCCCAATCCCCCTCGGAGCAGGAACCGCAGTCGCAGTTGCCGTCACCGTCGCCGTCGCCGTAGGAACCGGAGCGGGCCGCCGGGGCCCGGTGACGCCGGCCGCGCCCGGACCGGACCGCCGTGACCCCCCGCGCACGCCGGCCGCCGTCGGCGCGGTCCATCTGACGAAGCCGGCAACCTGTCGTAGCCGGCAACCTGTCGTAGCCGGCTGCCAGTCGCCGCGGGCCGCCTGTCGGTGCAGGCCACCACGCCTCGCCTGCCTCCCCTCGTCGTGGCCCGCGCCCCGGAGGCGCCGTGCCGGCACGCGTAGGCTTCCCGGCATGACCGACCCCGTGACCCTGTGGCGCGAGCACGCCGGCGGTGCCGTGCTGCTCGACGGCTTCCACGCCCTCAAGCACGCCCTGCGCTTCGGGGCCGAGGTTCCGGTGGCCGTCACCACGGACCGGCGGGCGGCGCTGGCGCTGGCCGAGGAGTTGGCCGCGGACGTGCGGGAGGCGCTGGACGCCCTGCTGGCCGAGGTGCCGGAGGGGACGTACGCGTCCCTGGTCCCGCGTCCGCATCCGACCGCGGTCGCCGCCCTGGCCGTACGGCCGTCCCGGGAGGCGGGTGTGCGGACGCTCGCCCGCACACCCCGTCGGGCGCCCGTCGTGGTGCTCGACAACCCGCGCAACCTCGGCAACACGGGGGCCGTGATCCGGCTCGCCGCCGGTTTCGGGGCCACCGGGGTCGTCACCACCGGCACCCTCGACCCCTGGCATCCCACCGTCGTGCGCGGCGGCGCGGGCCTGCACTTCGCGACCGTGGTGGAGCGGCTGGCCGTCGAGGAGCTGCCGCCCGGACCGCTGTTCGCCCTCGATCCCGAGGGCGAGGACATCCGGGGTACGAAGCTGCCGGACGACGCCGTGCTGGCCTTCGGGTCGGAGCGCAGCGGGCTGTCCGCCGAACTGCGCGCGCGTGCCGACCGGTTGCTGGCCCTGCCGATGCGCCCCCAGGTCTCCAGTTACAACCTCGCCACCAGCGTGGCGATGACGCTGTACCACTGGAGCGCCGCCGGGGGCGCGTCGCCGTCCGCCTGAGCGCGCACCGCCGGACGGGCCGTGGCGCCGCCCGAAAGGTCCCTGCGTGCCAGGAGGCGTGCGTGCCAGGACACGTGCGCGTCAGGCCCGGGGGCGCAGGCCCCGGCCGAACCGTCGGCCGTCCCCGCTACCGCTACCGCCGTGGTCGGGGCCGGTCGCGAGCGCACCCCTCTACGAGGTGGGGCGCACCCGCTCCGGCCCGGCGGGTCTCGGGTCTCCCGACGGCTCTCAGACCTCTTGGCGCACCTCCACCACCCGGAAGCGGCCCGCCACGAACGCGCCGTCGCACAGCGCCGCGTTGGCCGCCGGGTTGCCGCCGGAGCCGTGGAAGTCGGAGAAGGCGGCGGTCTGGTTGACGTACACCCCGCCGGTGAGGTTGAAGGACAGCTGGGCGGCCTCCTCCAGGCAGACCTCCTGGACGGCCTCCTCGACCTCCGGGTCGGTCGAGTACGCGCCGACGGTCATCGCGCCCTTGTCGCGGATGGTGCGCCGCAGCAACTCGACCGCGTCGGCCGCCGAGTCGACGGCGACGGCGAAGGAGACGGGCCCGAAGCACTCGCTCATGTAGGCGGCCTCGTCGTCCGGCTTGGCGCCGTCCAGCTTGACGATCACGGGGGTGCGGACGATCGCCTGCGGGAAGTCGGGGTTGTCGATCTCGCGGGAGGCGAGGGCGACCTCGCCGAGTCCGGCGGCGGCCTCCAGGCGGGCCTTGACGTCGGGGTTGACGATGGCGCCGAGCAGGGCGTTCGCGCGGGCGTCGTCGCCGAGCAGGCCGTCGACCGCGCGGGCGAGGTCGGCGACCACCTCGTCGAAGGTCTTGGGGCCCTCGTCGGTGCGGATGCCGTCCCGGGGGATGAGCAGGTTCTGCGGGGTGGTGCACATCTGGCCGCTGTACAGGGACAGCGAGAACGCCAGGTTGGACAGCATGCCCCGGTAGGTGTCGGTCGACTCGACGAGGACCGTGTTGACGCCGGCCTTCTCCGTGTAGACCTGCGCCTGGCGGGCGTTGGCCTCCAGCCAGTCGCCGAACGAGGTGGAGCCCGTGTAGTCGATGATCCTGATCTCCGGGCGGGTGGCCAGGGTCTTCGCGATGCCCTCGCCGGGGCGCTCGGCGGCCAGTGCCACCAGGTTCGGGTCGAAGCCCGCCTCGGCCAGCACCTCGCGGGCGACCTGCACGGTGAGCGCGAGCGGCAGTACCGCGCGCGGGTGCGGTTTCACCAGGACCGCGTTGCCGGTGGCGAGGGAGGCGAACAGGCCCGGGTAGCCGTTCCAGGTGGGGAAGGTGTTGCAGCCGACGACCAGCGCGATGCCGCGCGGGACCGGGGTGAACCGCTTGGTCAGCTTGAGCGGGTCGCGCTTGCCCTGGGGCTTGGTCCACTCGGCCGTGCCGGGTGTGCGGACCTGTTCCGCGTACGCGTACGCCACCGCCTCCAGGCCGCGGTCCTGGGCGTGTGGGCCGCCCGCCTGGAACGCCATCATGAACGCCTGGCCGCTGGTGTGCATCACCGCGTGCGCGAACTCGTGGGTCCGGGCGCTGATGCGCGCGAGGATCTCCAGGCAGACCACCGCACGGGTCTCGGGGCCCGCGTCCCGCCACGCGCGCTGACCGGCCTTCATCGCGGGCAGCAGCGTGTCGAGGTCCGGGTGCGGGTAGGTCACGCCCAGCTCGATGCCGTACGGCGAGACCTCGCCGCCGGCCCAGTCGTCGGTGCCGGGCTGGCCGAGGTCGAGGCGGGTGCCGCGGACGGCGTCGAAGGCGGCCTTGCCCGCGGCCGCGTCCAGGCTGCCGTGCTCGCCGTACGCCTTGGGGTGCTCGGGGTGCGGGGACCAGTACGCGCGCGTGCGGATGGCCTCCAGCGCCTGGTCGAGGGTGGGCCGGTGCTTGGCGGTCAGTGCGTGCTCGGTCGGTTGGGCGGCCATGCGGGACCAACTCCTCGTCTCAAGAGCTCGTCGTCGAGCTCATGACCTGTGCGGAAACATGGGCAGGGACGCTCCGTCAGGGTTAGAGTAACCGAACGATCGGTCGGGACAAGGGGGTCCGCCGCATCTGTGGAAAACGTCGTGCGGGAGGATCGCGCACATGACAGGACTCGACCTCAGCAGCCCCGTGGCCGTCGTCGGCACCGGCACCATGGGCCAGGGCATCGCCCAGGTCGCGCTGGTCGCGGGCCACCTGGTACGGCTGTACGACGCCGTCCCCGGGCGGGCCGGGGAAGCGGCCGCCGCGATCGGTGCCCGCCTCGACCGGCTCGTCGAGAAGGACCGGCTCACCGGGGCCGAGCGGGACGCGGCCCGGGCCCGGCTGCTGCCCGCCGAGAGCCCGGCTGAACTCGCCGACTGCGGGCTGATCGTCGAGGCCGTGCTGGAGCGCCTGGACGTCAAGCAGGACCTGCTGCGCGAACTGGAGAACATCGTCACCGAGGACTGCCTGCTCGCCACCAACACCTCGTCCCTGTCGGTGACGGCCATCGGCGGCGCCCTGCGCGCCCCCGGACGCCTGGTGGGCCTGCACTTCTTCAACCCGGCCCCGCTGCTGCCGCTGGTCGAGGTCGTCTCCGGGTTCGCCACCGACGTCTCCTCGGCCACGCGCGCGTACGAGATGGCACGCGCCTGGGGCAAGACTCCGGTGGCCTGCGCGGACACCCCGGGCTTCATCGTCAACCGGATAGCCAGGCCCTTCTACGCCGAGGCGTTCGCGGTCCACGAGGCGCAGGCCGCCGACCCCGCCACCATCGACGCCGTCCTGCGCGAGTGCGGCGGCTTCCGGATGGGCGCCTTCGAGCTGACCGATCTCATCGGCCAGGACGTCAACGAGTCCGTCTCGCACTCCGTGTGGCAGTCGTTCTTCCAGGACGTGCGTTTCACGCCCTCGCTCGCGCAGCGCCGGCTCGTCGAGTCCGGACGGCTCGGCCGCAAGTCGGGGCACGGCTGGTACGAGTACGGCGCGGACGCCGAGCGTCCCGAGCCGCACACCGCCGAGCCGCGGCGGGCGCCCGCGTACGTCGTCGCCGAGGGCGACCTGGGCCCGGCGGCCGAACTGCTCGGGCTGATCCACGAGGCCGGCATCCAGGTCCGCCAGGAGGACGAGGACCACGGCAGCCGCCTGGTGCTGCCCGGCGGTGGCCAGCTGGCCCTCGCCGACGGCCAGACCTCGGTGGAGTTCCGGGACGTCGTCTACTTCGACCTCGCGCTGGACTACCGCAACGCCACCCGCATCGCCCTGTCCGCCTCCCAGGACACCTCCCCGCAGACCGTCGCCGAGGCCATCGGCCTCTTCCAGGCGCTCGGCAAGACCGTCAGTGTCATCGGTGACGTGCCCGGCATGATCGTCGCCCGTGCGGTGGCGCGGATCATCGACCTCGCGCACGACGCCGTGGCCAAGGGCGTCGCCACCGAGGAGGACATCGACACCGCGATGCGTCTCGGCGTCAACTACCCCCTCGGCCCCTTCGAATGGAGCCGCAGGCTCGGCCGCAGCTGGGCCTACGACCTCCTGGACGACCTGCACCTGCGCGACCCCTCCGGCCGCTACGCGCCGTCCCTCGCGCTCTACCGCCACGCGTACGCCACCGACAAGCGGGAGGGCAGCACCTCATGACCACCGTCAGGCGTGACACGTACACCCCCGAGACCCTGCTCTCCGTGGCCGTCCAGGTGTTCAACGAGCGCGGCTACGACGGCACGTCGATGGAGCACCTGTCCAAGGCGGCCGGCATCTCCAAGTCGTCGATCTACCACCACGTCGCGGGCAAGGAAGAACTGCTGCGGCGCGCGGTCAGCCGGGCGCTCGACGGCCTCTTCGGCATCCTCGACGAGGAGCACGCGCGCGTGGGGCGGGCCGTGGAGCGCCTGGAGCACGTCGTACGGCGCATGGTCGAGGTCCTCATAGCCGAGCTGCCTTATGTGACGCTGCTGCTGCGCGTGCGCGGCAACACCGCCACCGAGCGCTGGGCCCTGGAGCGGCGCCGCGACTTCGACCACCGGGTGGCCGCGCTGCTGAAGGCCGCCGCCGACGAAGGCGACGTGCGCGAGGACGTGGACGTGCGGCTCGCGACCCGGCTGGTCTTCGGAATGATCAACTCGATCGTGGAGTGGTACCGGCCCGACGGGCGCGGCGTCGCCGAGCGGGAGGTGGCCGACGCGGTGGTGCGCCTGGTCTTCTCCGGGCTGCGCCGCGACTGACGTCAGCCGCTCGGCTCCAGGTCCTCCTCCTCGAACACCAGCAGCGTGCGTGTGCTCAGCACCTCCGGGATCGCCTGGAGCCGGGTGAGCACCAGCTCGCGCAGCGCCCTGTTGTCCGGCGTGTGCACCAGGAGCAGTACGTCGAAATCGCCGCCCACCAGCGCGATGTGGGAGGCGCCGGGCAGCTCGCGCAACTGCTCGCGCACCGTGCGCCAGGAGTTCTGCACGATCGTCAGGGTGATGTACGCCGATGTGCCCTGACCTGCCCGTTCGTGGTCGACGCGGGCGCCGAAGCCACGGATGACACCGTCCTCGATGAGGCGGTTGATACGGGCGTAGGCGTTGGCGCGCGAGACGTGGACGCGTTCGGCGACGGACCGTATCGACGCCCGGCCGTCCGACTGGAGGATCCGCAGGATGTCCTGATCGATGGCGTCCAGCGGGCGCGGGGGCGGCAGCGCGGCACCGGCCTCGGGGCCCTCGGCCATTTGTTCAGGTGCCATGTCCCCCTGCCTCCCTAGCATGGACGTACTGCGTTCATTGCAAGTTGTGGAGAACCGTTTGTCCACAGCCTGAAGCCGCCTGTAGCCAAAATGTGTCGACGACCGAACAATCGGTAGGTGAGGCGGGTCACCGACGACACGCCTCCCGTAGCCGCTCCCACGAGGAGGTGCCGTCATGACGGTGATGGAGCAGCGGGGCGCGTACCGGCCCTCGCCGCCGCCCGCCTGGCAGCCCCGTCTGGACCCCGCACCGCTGCTGCCCGACGCCGAGCCCCACCGCGTCCTCAGTACCGAGGCGGCCGCCCGGACCGATCCCGAACTGCTCCTTCGGCTGTACGCCCTGCTGGTGCGCGGCCGCCGCTACAACACCCAGGCCACCGCCCTCACCAAGCAGGGCCGACTCGCCGTCTACCCCTCCAGCACCGGCCAGGAGGCATGCGAGGTCGCCGCCGCGCTGGTCCTGGAGGACCGCGACTGGCTCTTCCCCAGCTACCGCGACACCCTCGCCGTCGTCGCCCGCGGTGTCGACCCCGTCGAGGCCCTCACCCTGCTGCGCGGCGACTGGCACACCGGCTACGACCCCTACGCGCACCGTGTGGCCCCGCTGAGCACCCCGCTCGCCACCCAGCTGCCGCACGCGGTCGGCCTCGCTCACGCCGCCCGCCTCAAGGGCGACGACGTGGTCGCGCTCGCCATGGTCGGCGACGGCGGCACCAGCGAGGGCGACTTCCACGAGGCGCTGAACTTCGCCGCCGTCTGGCAGGCGCCGGTCGTCTTCCTGGTCCAGAACAACGGCTTCGCGATCTCCGTCCCGCTCGCCAAGCAGACCGCCGCGCCCTCCCTGGCCCACAAGGCCGTCGGGTACGGCATGCCGGGCCGGCTGGTCGACGGCAACGACGCCGCCGCCGTGCATCAGGTCCTCGCCGACGCCGTACGGCACGCGCGTGAGGGCGGCGGCCCGACGCTCGTCGAGGCGGTCACCTACCGCATCGACGCCCACACCAACGCCGACGACGCGACCCGCTACCGCGGCGACGCCGACGTCGAGGCATGGCGCGACCACGACCCGGTCCTGCTCCTTGAGCGGGAGCTGACCGGCCGCGGGCTGCTCGACGAGGACGCTGTCACGGCCGCCCGCGAGGACGCCGAGGCGATGGCCGCCGACCTGCGCGAACGCATGAACCAGGACCCCACGCTCGACCCCATGGACCTGTTCGCCCACGTCCACGCGACGCCCACCCCGCAACTGCGCGAGCAGCAGGCCCTCCTGCGGGCCGAACTGGACGCCGAGGCGGGCGCCGGGCCGGAAGGCGGTGACCGATGACCACCGTCGCGGTCAAACCCGCCACCATGGCGCAGGCCCTCACGCGCGCGTTGCGCGACGCGATGGCCGCCGACCCCGCGGTGCACGTCATGGGCGAGGACGTCGGCACGCTCGGCGGAGTCTTCCGGGTCACCGACGGGCTCGCCCGGGAGTTCGGCGACGAGCGCTGCACGGACACCCCGCTGGCCGAGGCCGGCATCCTCGGCGCGGCCGTCGGCATGGCGATGTACGGGCTGCGTCCGGTCGTGGAGATGCAGTTCGACGCCTTCGCCTACCCGGCGTTCGAACAGCTCGTCAGTCATGTGGCCCGGATGCGCAACCGCACCCGCGGGGCGATGCCCCTGCCGATCACCGTCCGCATCCCCTACGGCGGCGGCATCGGCGGGGTCGAGCACCACAGCGACTCCTCCGAGGCGTACTACATGGCGACTCCGGGGCTCCATGTCGTCACGCCCGCCACCGTCGCCGACGCCTACGGGCTGCTGCGCGCCGCCATCGCCTCCGACGACCCGGTCGTCTTCCTCGAACCCAAGCGGCTGTACTGGGCCAAGGACACCTGGAACCCGGAGCGGCCCACGGCCGTCGAACCACTGGGCCGCGCGGTGGTGCGCCGCCCCGGCCGCACCGCCACGCTGATCACGTACGGGCCGTCCGTGCCGGTCTGCCTGGAGGCCGCGGAGGCGGCGCGGGCGGAGGGCTGGGACCTCGAAGTCGTCGACCTGCGCTCGCTGGTGCCGTTCGACGACGAGACGGTCTGCGCCTCGGTCCGGCGGACCGGGCGCGCGGTCGTGGTGCACGAGTCGGGCGGGTACGGCGGGCCGGGCGGGGAGATCGCGGCGCGGGTCACCGAGCGCTGCTTCCACCATCTGGAGGCGCCGGTGCTGCGCGTGGCCGGGTTCGACATCCCCTACCCGCCGCCGATGCTGGAGCGGTACCACCTGCCCGGTGTCGACCGGATCCTGGACGCCGTGGCACGGCTGCAATGGGAGGCCGAAGGCTGATGGCACAGGTGTTGGAGTTCAAGCTCCCCGACCTCGGGGAGGGGCTGACCGAGGCGGAGGTCGTCCGCTGGCTGGTCGAGGTCGGTGACGTGGTCGTCGTCGACCAGCCGGTCGTCGAGGTCGAGACGGCCAAGGCGATGGTCGAGGTGCCGTGCCCGTACGGCGGTGTGGTCACGGCCCGCTTCGGCGAGGAGGGTGCCGAACTGCCCGTGGGGGCGCCGTTGCTGATGGTCGCGGTGGGGCCGGACTCCGCCGACGCTCCGGGCGGCGAGCCGGAGGGCTCGGGAAACGTCCTGGTCGGCTACGGCACGGGGGCGCCTCCGGCACGGCGGCGCAGGGTACGGTCGGCGCTCGGCGGGACGGCGGCGCCCGGTGCGGCGGCGCCCACGACGGCCGCCGGTACCGGTGCGGTGGCCACGGCACCCGCGCGCGGTGCCGTACGGCCCGCCGAGGGCCCCGTACCCGTGATCTCCCCCCTGGTCCGCCGGCTCGCCCGGGACAACGGGGTGGATCTGCGGCGGCTGACCGGCTCCGGTCCCGACGGGCTGATCCTGCGGGCGGACGTCGAGCAGGCGCTCCGCGCCGCCGCGACGGGCGGCGCGCCCACCGCGGGTGTGACGACCGGCCTGCCCACCGCGGCCCCGGCCGCCGCAGCCGCCCCGGCATCGGCCGCGCCGGACGCCCTCGCTCCGGTCGCCCCGGGGGCGACCGGGCCTGCCCCGGCGACGGCCGCCGCGGCCACCCGCATCCCTCTCAAGGGCATGCGCGGAGCCGTCGCCGACAAGCTGGCCCGCAGTCGCCGGGAGATCCCGGACGCGACCTGCTGGGTGGACGCGGACGCGACCGAACTCCTCGGCGCGCGGGCGGCGATGAACGCGGCGGGTGGGCCGAAGATCTCCCTCCTCGCGCTCCTCGCCCGGATCTGCACCGCCGCCCTGGCCCGGTTCCCCGAGCTGAACTCCACCGTCGACGCCGAGGCCCGGGAGATCGTCCGGCTCGACCGCGTCCACCTGGGATTCGCCGCACAGACCGAGCGCGGCCTGGTCGTGCCCGTCGTACGCGACGCGCACGCGCGGGACGCCGAAGGACTGACGGCGGAATTCGCCCGGCTGACCGAGGCCGCCCGTTCCGGCACGCTGACCCCCGGAGAGCTGACCGGCGGCACCTTCACGCTGAACAACTACGGAGTGTTCGGCGTCGACGGCTCCACACCGATCATCAACCACCCCGAGGCGGCCATGCTGGGCGTAGGCCGCATCGCCGCCAAGCCCTGGGTGCACGAGGGCGAGCTGGCCGTGCGGCAGGTCGTCCAGCTCTCGTTCACCTTCGACCACCGGGTCTGCGACGGCGGCACCGCGGGCGGCTTCCTGCGGTACGTCGCGGACTGCGTGGAACAGCCGGCGGTGCTGCTGCGGACGCTGTGATCATGCGGTGATCCAGGCAGCACCCCCGGCCGTCCCCGCGCAAGCCACCAGGCGCTCCCCGCGGATCACGTCCGCCCGGATCGGTTCCCTGTGATCAGCGCGGCACGCATACTCGGGGGGTGACCGACAACGCCCCCGCCGCCGGGACGACAGTGCCGTACGACGCCGTCGTCCTGGCGGGCGGTGCCGCCCGGCGGCTCGGCGGGGTCGACAAACCCGGCCTGCGGGTCGGCGGGCGGCCCCTGCTCGACCGGGTGCTGGCCGCTTGCGCCACGGCCCGCACGACCGTCGTCGTGGCCGATCCCCGCCCCACCGCGCGCCCCGTGCGCTGGGTGCGCGAGGAACCCCCGGGCGCCGGACCGGTCGCCGCGCTCGACGCCGGGCTGCGGCACACCGAAGCGGAGTACGCGGTCGTCCTCTCCGCCGACCTGCCGTTCCTCGCAGCGGCCACGGTGGGCGGGCTGCTGAAAGCACTCGTGTCCTGCGGCACCGAGGGGGCGCTGGTCACCGACGCGGACGGCCGCGACCAGCCGCTCGTGGCCGCCTACCGCACGAGCGCGCTGCGCCGCGGACTCGCGGCGCTCGCCGACGCGCACGGCAGCCTCACCGGGCTGCCGCTGCGCAGGCTCATCGGCGCGCTCGACCTCACCCGAGTCCCGGAACCGCTCGCGTCCTTCGACTGCGACACCTGGGACGACATCGCCACCGCCAGGGCACGGATCAGGGAGCATGGGCACGTGTTGGATGAATGGATTTCCGCAGTCAAGGACGAGCTGGGCATCGACCTGGACGTCGACACCGGCGTACTGCTCGACCTGGCCCGTGACGCCGCCCACGGCGTGGCCCGCCCCGCCGCCCCGCTGACCACCTTCCTCGTCGGCTACGCCGCCGCCCAGGGCAAGGGCGGCCCCGAGGCGGTCGCCGACGCCGCCCGCAAGGCCGCCGCGCTGGCGCTGCGCTGGGAGGAAGAGGCCGAGCAGTCGGAGGCCGCGCGGGCAGCCGAACCGGCGGAACGGAACGACGCCGCGCGGGCCGAGGCACCGCGCCCCGCCGACCAGCCCGATCCGGGCTCGCACACCGGATGACCGCCCGCGGCATCCGGGCCGACGGGCCCGCCGAGGACACCGACGACCTCGACGTCGAGGAGGCGCTCGCCCTCGTGAGGGAACACAGGCAACCCAGCAGACCCGGTGACGGCCATGGCTCCGCCTCCGCAGGCCAGGTGCCCGTACCCGCCCCGACGCACGAGCACCGGGCCACCCCCTGGCTGCGGGCCCGGGAGATCGCCGCGCGCGCCGCCCGGTCCGGCACCCGCCGCACCCCTGTCCCGGTGCCGCTCGCCGGTGCCCTCGGCCTGGTGCTCGCCGCCCCGCTCGACGCGCTCAGCGACCTCCCCTCCTTCGACACGTCTGCGATGGACGGCTGGGCGGTCGCCGGGCCCGGCCCCTGGTCCGTCCGGGACGAGGGCGTTCTGGCCGGCCAGGCACAGCCCGAACCGCTGACCGACGGCGAAGCGGTGCGCATCGCCACCGGCGCCCGCGTCCCGGCGGACACGACCGCGGTCCTGCGCTCCGAACACGGCCGCACCGACCCCAAGGGGCGCCTGTACGCCGGCCGCGAGGTGGGCCACGGCCAGGACATCCGCCCGCGCGGCCAGGAATGCCGTACCGGAGACCAGCTGCTGCCCGTCGGCACCCTGATCACCCCCGCGGTCCTGGGCCTCGCGGCCGCCGCCGGATACGACACCGTCACCGTTGTCCCCCGCCCGCGGGCCGAGGTGTTCGTCCTGGGCGACGAACTGCTCACCAAAGGACTGCCGCACGACGGTCTGATCCGTGACGCGCTCGGTCCGATGGTGCCGCCCTGGCTCCAGGCCCTCGGCGCCGAGGTGATCGCCGTGCGGCGGCTGGGGGACGACGCCCAGGCACTCCGGAAGGCCATCGCCCTCTCCGACGCGGACCTCGTGGTCACCACCGGCGGCACCGCGGCCGGCCCGGTCGACCATGTCCACCCCACCCTGGCCCGCATCGGCGCCGAACTCCTCGTCGACGGGGTCAAAGTGCGCCCCGGCCACCCCATGCTGCTGGCCCGCACCAAGGAGAACCAACACCTCGTCGGTCTCCCCGGAAACCCTCTTGCGGCTGTCTCGGGCCTGCTCACCCTGGCCGAGCCCCTGGTGCGCACCCTGGCCGTCCACCCCGCTCCCGAGCCGTATGCGCTGCCCTTGTGGGAGGCGGTGCACGGGCATCCGTACGACACCCGGCTGGTCCCCGTCGTGGTGCGCGGCGACCGTGCCGTGCCGCTGCACTACAGCGGTCCGGCCATGCTGCGCGGTATCGCCGCCGCCGACGCGCTGGCGGTCGTGCCGCCGGGCGGGGCGGAACGGGGCCAGGAGACGGAACTGCTCGACCTGCCGTGGGCATCCGCGGGGATCGGGGTGTGTTTCACGTGAAACGTCCAGGCCGCGGCGTCATGGCCTGACGATCCTCGTCCGCGCCCCGTCAGCCCTCGTCCTTGCCCTACTCGTCCTCGCCCCGCTTGCCTTGGTCCTCACCCCGTCAGTAGCTCGGCACGGCACGCTGGATGGTGATCAGCCGGTCCCCGTGCTCAAGGGTCTCCAGCCTCGGATCGGCGTAGTCCAGCACCTCTTTGCCGCGCACGACGGCTACGACGAGATCGGCGCTCCGGCGTGGTGAGACTCCCACCTCCTCCGAGGTCACCGCTCGCTCGATCAGGTCCAGTCCGTTGCCGGAGGTCATGAGGTCTTCCAGGACGTCGGCGCTGTGCGGGCTGGACATGGCCACTCCGAGCAGCTTGCCGGCGGAACTGGAGCTGGTGATCACCGTGGTGGCGCCGCTCTGTTTGAGAAGGGGCACGTTCTCGTCCTCGCGGACGGCCACGACGATGGCCGCCCGTTTGTTGAGCTGCCGTGCCGTGAGGGTGACCAGGGCGGCGGTGTCGTCGCGCTGGGGAGTGATGATGACTTGGGCCGCCCTCTGCAACTCCGCCTTCAGCAGGGTGTCGGTACGGGTGGCGTCACCGTGCACGGAGAAGAGGCCGTCACTGCTGGCGGCGTCCACCGCCTTCTCCTGCGGGTCGACCACGACGATCTGGTCCTTCGGGGTTCCCTGCCCCAGCAGCGTCTCCACGGCGTGCCGGCCTTTGGTGCCGTAGCCGACAACGACGACATGGCCGCGGGTGCGTGCGCGCCACCGTTCGATCCGGACGTGCTGCCGGGTGCGCTCGGCGAGGACTTCGAGGGTCGTACCGATCAAAATGATCAGGAAGAGTACCCGCAGGGGCGTGATGACGAAGATGTTCGTGATGCGGGCGCCGTGGGTCACCGGGGTGATGTCGCCGTAGCCGGTGGTGGAAAGGGTGACGGTCGCGTAGTACGCGGCGTCGATGAAGTCGACGTTGCCGTCCGCGTTGTCCCGGTATCCCGCCTGGTCGAGCCAGACCACCAGTGTGGTGACGACGAGCACCAGCAGCGCCATCGCCAAGCGGCGGAGGACCTGTTGGAGGGGCGGCGCCGTGACGCCGGCCGGCGATCTGACGGATTGGTCTTCCTCGGCCCGTGACCAGTAGCGGAGGGACCGCAGGATCGGAAGGCGACCCCGGCCGGATCCTGGCTGCCTGGGAGAACTCATCCAGTGCTTCCTCTGCGGTCGACGTCGCGGATCTAGAGGACCATGTTCCGTGCGGGAGCGGAAAAAAACATACTCGTCCGCCCCGGCCGAACCGTCGACCGTTGTCCACATGACGGGGGTGACCCTGTCACATGGGGGCAGCCGTGGGCAGACATGAGCCGGTTGCGGGTTGCGGGTTGCGGGTTGGCGGTTGCAGGTTGCCGGCCGTCGGCCGGGGTCGTCGGGCCATCGGCGGGAACAGGGGCCTGGTGTCTGTGGCGGCGGTAGCGTCGCCCGCAGCGGCAGCGCGGCTCTCGTCGACTCGAAGGGCGGGCGAACCGGTCCGATCCGGTCCGGTCGGTCCGGTCGGTCCCTCCCCGACATCTCGACGGACGTGCTGCACGAGGCCGTTGTCCATGTCCTCGGGGCAGTTTGCCCTCGGGGCATTTTCGGGAAAGCGCTGGAGGGCCACCTTGCGGGAGCACACCGTCGTCATCGGTTTTGGCACGAAGGGGCGGTCGGCGATTCGGACCGTCTGCGCGACCGGTCTGAACAAGGACCAGGTCGTCGTGGTCGATCCCAGCTCCAAGGCGGTCGAGGCGGCGACCGCCGAGGGATACGCGGGCGTCGCCGGCGACGGCACGCGCAGCGAGGTGCTGAAGCGGGCCGAGGTGCACAAGGCCCGGCAGATCATCGTCGCCCCGCAGCGTGACGACACGTCCGTCCTCGTCACGCTGACGGCCCGGCAGCTCAACCCAGGCGCCAAGATCGTGGCCGCGGTGCGCGAGGAGGAGAACGCGCCGCTGCTCAAGCAGTCGGGCGCCGACGCCGTCATCACCAGCGCCAGCGCGGCCGGCCGTCTGCTCGGCCTGTCCGTGCTCAGTCCCGCCGCGGGCATGGTCATGGAGGACCTCATCCAGCAGGGCATCGGGCTCGACATCGTCGAACGCCCGGTGGTCAAGGCCGAGGTCGGCAAGAGCCCGCGGCAGACGGACGACCTGGTGGTGAGCGTCGTACGCGGGCACCGGGTGCTCGGCTACGACGATCCGTCCGTCGGAGCCCTCCAGCTGACCGACCGTCTGATCACGATCGTCCGAGCGTCGCCGACGGCACGGGTCACGCCCGGCATCCACCACCTGCCCCGGGCCTGAGCCCGGGGCTCCGGGTCCAGGACCGGTCTCGGTCGGTCGGACGGGCGGACGGCCGGTCCCGGCTCGATCGCGAGGCCGGCTCATCGCCGTACACGGCGGATTTTTTCCGTGCCCCTGTTGTCCGGGACCTCGCCCAGGGCGGAGGAGTAGCGTCCGGGGCATGCATGCGATCACGATTCCCGAACCTGGTGGCCCCGAAGCGCTGGTGTGGAGCGAGGTGCCCGATCCGGCACCGCCCGGCGAAGGCGAAGTGCTGGTCGACGTGGTGGCGGGGGCCGTCAACCGCGCCGATGTCCTCCAGCGGCAGGGCTTCTACAACCCGCCGCCCGGGGCCTCCCCCTACCCCGGTCTGGAGTGCTCCGGCCGGATCGCGGCGATCGGGCCCGGCGTCACCGGCTGGGCCGTCGGCGACGAGGTGTGCGCGCTGCTGGCGGGCGGCGGCTACGCGGAACGGGTCGTCGTCCCGGTGGGGCAGCTGCTGCCGGTCCCCGAGGGCGTCGACCTCAAGCAGGCCGCCGCGCTGCCCGAGGTGGTCTGCACGGTCTGGTCCAACGTCTTCATGATCGCCCAGCTGCGGCCGGGCGAGGTGCTGCTCGTGCACGGCGGGTCCAGCGGCATCGGCACGATGGCGATCCAGCTGGCCAAGTCGGTGGGCGCCAAGGTCGCCGTCACCGCGGGCAGCAAGGAGAAGCTGGAACGGTGCGCCGAACTGGGCGCGGACATCCTGATCAACTACCGCGAGCAGGACTTCGTGGCCGAGCTGGAGCGGGCCACGGACGGCGCGGGCGCGGACGTCATCCTCGACAACATGGGTGCCAAGTACCTGGAGCGCAATGTGCGGGCGCTCGCCGTCAACGGGCGGCTCGCCGTGATCGGCCTGCAAGGCGGCAGCAAGGGCGAGCTGAACCTGGGCGCGCTGCTGGCCAAGCGGGCGGCGGTCAGCGCGACCTCGCTGCGGGCCCGCCCGCTCGCCGAGAAGGCGGCCATCGTGGCGGCCGTACGCGAGCATGTGTGGCCGTTGTTCGCCTCGGGCCAGGTCCGCCCGGTCGTCGACCGCGAACTGCCGATGTCGCAGGCCGCCGAGGCCCACCGGGTACTGGAGGCCAGCGGCCACATCGGCAAGGTGCTGCTGGTCACGCCGTAACCCGGCCGCCGGGCCCTCGCCGTACGCGGCGGGCACCGTTCGACCGATTGCGGGAGCGCCGTGGCCGGGCGTGCCCACCGGGTCTCACCCACCGGGTTTTGCCCGCCGGGTCGCGCCCACCGGGTCTTGCCCACAGGTCATGCCGGCCAGGGGCACGTCCGAAGCCGGCCGCGACGCTCCCGGCCGGCAGGTGCAGCACGCCCGGAGCCGGCAGCGGCTACGCACCCGACCTCCCAGCCGCGCCACACCGCCCCCCCTCAACCTCAACGCCGTACCCGACCTCTCAGCCGCGCCACCCCGACCCCTCAACCAGGCCGCACCCGCCGCACCCGACCCCTCAACCAGGTCGCACCCGCCGTACCCGCCCCCTCAGCCGCGCCGCACCCGTAGCCCCAGGAAGGCGAGGCCGAGGCCCAGGCCGATGAGGACCAGTCCGCTGCCCAGGGGCAGCAGCCGCATGGCGGGCCCGGTGGCGGTCTCCTGGTCGTCGCGGTCGAGGTCCGGGTTCGCGGCGTCGGCCGACGGGGTCGCGGACGGGAGCTGAGCGGCTGCCTGGGGCGACTCGGAACCGGTGGGGTCCGCGAGACCGTCGCCGTCGTCGTCCTCGTTCGGAGTCCGCGGGCCGGTCCGCCGCGGCGAGGTGTCGTCGTCCTCCTCGCCCTCGCCTTCCCCGATCTCCTCGTCGGTGCCGTCCGCGTCGTTCGTGCGGTCCGTGTCCTCCTTGCCCTCGGTACGGTCCGCGTCTTCCTTGCCCTCGGTGCGGGCCGCGGGCCCGTCCGGGTGAGCCGGCTGTGGCCGCGCCCCGCCCGGACGGCTCCCGGCCGGGGACGGCGCGGCGGAGGACGAGGGGGCCGCGGAGTCCGACGGCGCGGCTTCGGGTTCGTACGCGGTGGCCGTGCCGCACGGCACCAGGACCGCCGCAAGCACCAGCAGTAGTCGCGCGAGACGGAGCGTGAAACGCAGCCATGGAGCCACGTCGGTGACCTCCCGGAACCCAGTCGCCAAGATCAACACAGTCAAGCCTCACATGTGCCGTCATTCCCGGCATTCCGTACTCCGCCGACAGGTCTAACGGGCGGATCAGGCAGATCAGGGGGCACAGGGCCGTGTGCTGCGGGCGTGCGAGAGAATGGCGGTATGGAGATGCCGAGGAACGAAAGGTCGCCCGAGAACCCCCAGATCCTGGTCGTGGGCCAGGACGGCATGGCGCTCGGTGGCGGCGGAGACGACGACTCGCGCGAGATCCCGGTGACGGAGCAGGTCGAGCAGCCCGCCAAGGTCATGCGGATCGGGAGCATGATCAAGCAGCTGCTTGAGGAGGTGCGCGTCGCTCCCCTGGACGAGGCGAGCCGTGCCCGGCTCAAGGAGATCCACCGCAGCTCGGTGAAGGAGCTGGAGGACGGTCTCGCCCCGGAGCTGGTCGAGGAGCTGGAGCGGCTCTCCCTCCCCTTCACCGACGGGGCGACGCCCAGCGACGCCGAACTGCGCATCGCGCAGGCCCAGCTGGTGGGCTGGCTCGAAGGTCTGTTCCACGGGATCCAGACGACGCTGTTCGCCCAGCAGATGGCCGCTCGCGCCCAGCTGGAGCAGATGCGCCGGGCGCTGCCGCCGGGCGTGGGCGGCCACGACGGCGCCGAGGACAAGCAGCCGGGCGGCCGGGCGGGCGGACCGTACCTGTAGACCACCGCTCCGCGAAGGGCCCGGCGGCACGTCGCCGGGCCCTCGGCCTGTACCGGCTCGTACGGGCCCGCACGTTCTGCTGGGCCGCGGGCCTCAGCCGGTCGCCGGATCGCCCGTGGAGATCTTGAGCTGGATCGTGGGCATGTCCCCGGGGTCGACGTCCGTGCCGGCGGCGGGGAACTGGTCCATGACCGTGCCCTCGCCGTAGGTGTTCTCGTCGACCTCGATCTCCTGCATCTTCCAGCCCGCGCTCTGGAAGCAGGCTTTCACCGACTTGACGTACTTGAACTTGAAGCTGGGCACCTGGATCTTGTCCGGGTCCGCGTAGGACTCCCGCGGTTCCGAGCACTCGGTCGCGTCGATCGTCTTCGACGGGTCCGGGCCGCGGTGGCCCACCGCCTGCGACGCGGAGACCGAGGCACCGGTACCGCGGCCCTTGGCAGCGGCGTCGTCACCGCTTCCGTTGTTCAGTATCAGCGCGACGACCAGGGCGACGACCGCGACGAGGGACACCGCGATCGAGCCGATGACCACCCGTCTGTTCCCCTTGCCGCCGTCCGGACCCGGTGACGGGTGCGCGGACGGGGGCGCCAGGTCGTACGGCGGCGGGGTCGGATACGCCTGCCGGCCGTACCCGGGCGGAGTGGGCGCCTGGTAGCCGCCCTGCTGCGGGTGGCCGTACGCCGGGGAGGGGGCCGGGGCGCCGCCGTACGGGTTCGGTGCCGGGGCCGGCTGATAGGGCGTCGGCACCGGGCCGGCGGGCGCCGGGCCCGTCCGGTCGACCGGCGGGAACACCGCGGAGCCGACACCGGCGCCGCTCTGCGGCGGGGTCCCCGGGACGATGCTCGGCGGGGCCGCCTGGCCGGCCGCGGCGACCCGCAGGCACTCGTCGCGCATGGACTCGGCGGTCGGGAAGCGTTCGTTGGGGTTCTTCCTCAGCGCGCGGGAGACCAGCGCGTCCACCGCGGGCGGCAGCGCGCGGTTGACCGCGGAGGGGACGGGCGGTTCCTCCTGCACGTGCGCGTAGGCGATCGCGAGCGGCGAGTCCGCGTCGAACGGCAGTCGCCCGGTGACCAGTTGGAACAGCATGATGCCGACCGAGTACAGGTCGGAGCGGGCGTCCACGGCGCGGCCCAGCGCCTGCTCGGGGGAGAGGTACTGCGGGGTGCCGACGACCATGCCGGTCTGCGTCATGGAGGTGACACCGGACTGCATGGCACGGGCGATCCCGAAGTCCATCACCTTGACGACGCCGCGCTTGGTCATCATCACGTTGCCGGGCTTGATGTCGCGGTGGACCAGTCCCATCTCGTGGCTGATCTCCAGCGCCGCCAGCACGTCCGCGGTGACCTTCAGCGCCTTGTCGGTGGGCATCGCGCCCTGCCGCCGTACGTCCTCCTCCAGCACCGATCCCAGCGGGCGGCCCTCGACGTACTCCATGACGATGTACGGCGTGGTCACGCCGTCCACGTCGTCCTCGCCGGTGTCGAAGACGGAGACGACGTTGGTGTGCGTGAGCTTCGCCACGGCCTGTGCCTCGCGGCGGAAGCGCTCGCGGAACGCCGGTTCCCGGCCCAGCTCGGTGTGCAGCGTCTTGATCGCGACCTGGCGGTCCAGCACGGTGTCGTACGCGAGGTGCACGGAGGCCATGCCGCCCTGGCCGAGCAAGTCGCGCAGCTGGTAGCGGCCGCCGGCCAGGGCCCGCCCCGCATACCGGCCCCGCGGGCCGTCCTGGCTCATCTTTCCGCGTCCCCCACCGCGCCGTCGGGCGCCCCGTTGATCGAATGTGCCATGCGCGGCCAAGTCTGCCGAAGGGCACTGACACGTCAAGGTCGGTGCCCGTTCCGTGACCGTACGCGAAAGAAGCGTCGCGGAAGCGTTACCGCAGTTGTACGACCGGCGCACGGAATTTGCACGACGGTATGGTCAACCGGTTTCATGGCCGGTCCGTCCTCGGGCCGGTCGGGGCAGCGGTCCGGGGCCGGAGGCTTGCGCGGAGGCTGTAGCGTGGCCGACGGAGACCGTGACAACACCGCGCGCACCGCGGGCAGAAACGACGGCGAGGACCGATGGCACAGACGCACAGCGCCCAGGGCCCGTCCGACCCCGAGGCGACTGGCGGCGGCATGTCAGACGCGCCGGAGATGTGGGGCAACGGAGGGCTCGTCGGCGATGGCCGGTACCGGTTGACCCACAGACTCGGGCGGGGCGGCATGGCCGAGGTGTTCGCCGCCGAGGACGTGCGCCTCGGGCGCACCGTCGCGGTCAAGCTGCTCCGCTCCGACCTGGCCGAGGACCCGGTCTCCAAGGCCCGTTTCACGCGCGAGGCGCAGTCGGTGGCCGGGCTCAACCACCATGCGATCGTCGCCGTGTACGACTCCGGCGAGGACGCCGTGGGCGGCCAGTCCGTGCCGTACATCGTGATGGAGCTGGTCGAGGGCCGCACCATCCGCGACCTGCTGATCAGCGCCGAGGCGCCCGGTCCCGAGCAGGCCCTGATCATTGTCTCCGGGGTCCTGGAGGCGCTGGCCTACTCGCACCAGCACGGCATCGTGCACCGCGACATCAAACCGGCCAACGTCATCATCACCGACAACGGCGCCGTCAAGGTGATGGACTTCGGCATCGCCCGCGCCCTGCACGGCGCGTCGACGACGATGACGCAGACCGGCATGGTCATGGGCACCCCGCAGTACCTGTCGCCGGAGCAGGCGCTCGGCAAGGCGGTCGACCATCGCTCCGACCTGTACGCGACTGGCTGCCTGCTGTACGAACTCCTCGCGCTGCGGCCCCCGTTCATCGGCGAGACCCCGCTCTCGGTGGTCTACCAGCACGTCCAGGACCTGCCGACGCCCCCGTCACAGATCACCGCCGGCTCGCCGCCGGAGCTGGACGGCCTGGTGGTGCGCTCGCTGGCCAAGGAGCCGGACGACCGTTTCCAGACGGCCGAGGAGATGCGCGGACTGATTCAGTACGGCCTGCAGATGCTGTACGAGCAGGGCAGCCACACGGGCACCTGGAACACCGGCCCGGTGGAGCTGCACGAGGGCCGGCACACCCCGCCGGGCGGCTTCGCGGGCACGACCGCGATGCAGCACCCCGGCCAGTACGGCGCAGGCACCGCGCAGATCCCGCAGCCGATCCTGCCCTCCGGGTACGGAGACGGCGACGAGGGCGGTTTCGAGGGGCACGGCAACAAGGGCAGCGGCCGGGGCAAGCTGTGGATCCTGGCCGTGCTCGCGGTGATCGCCATCGCGGCGGGCGTGGCGCTGGCGATGAACCACTCCGGCGGCGGCGGCGGTCAGGGCGGTACGGACACCACGCAGTCGCCGACCACCTCGCCGACCACTGAGCACGAGTCGGCCAGCAAGGGGCCGAGCGAGGAGGCGACCGACCAGACGGGCGACGCTCCTACGAACGACTCGACCGACTCGGGCAGCGGTTCCGGCTACCCCCCGCCGTCCACACCGACGTTCAGCCCGTCCGAGAGCACGAGCAGCGAATCGAGCCCGCCGCCCACGAACCAGCAGACCAGCCAGCAGCCGACGAACCCGGGGACCCCGACGCAGCCGGAGCCGTCGGAGACGGCGACCGACCCGGGCGGCACGACGGAGGGGGACACCGCCGGCCTGCCGGGCGGGGGTCCCTGAAAGGCGAACGACCCGGGTGCCTCGCGTGCCGTCGCGTCCGCGTCGGCCGCGCCGTTCCGGGCGGCCTCCCCGCGCGCGTGAGAGCGGAACGACGCTCCACGCGCGCGTAGCGTCCGCCGGGTTCGCCGGGTTCGCCGGGCCAGTCGGGTTCGCGGCGTCCGTGTCCGCGCGGCGTCGGATTCCGCTCATGCCACGAAGGCGTCGCACACGGCGTCGTACTCCCGTGTCCACCACACCGCCAGTGCCGAGGCGGCCGGGAACTGGGGGTCGGCGCGGGTGTCGCCGCGCTCGTAGTGCCAGCGCAGCATCCAGAAGTCGTTGAGCCTCTCCCACCACACGCGGTGCACGGCCGCGGCGAGCTGCGAGGGCGTGGCCCCGGCCGCCCGCCGGTACGCGCGCGCGTACGCCCGCACCTTCGGCAGGTCCAGGGTGCCCGCGGGCCGGACGAAGAAGATCGCCGCGGCGCGGACGGCCTCCTCGGCGCGGGGCTGCACACCGAGCCGGTCCCAGTCGACGATCGCGGCGGGCGCGTCCCCCTTGTAGAGCAGGTTGAACGGATGGAAGTCACCGTGCACCCAGCCCACCGAGCCGCCGCGCGGCGGCCGCCGGTCGGCGTGCTGTTCGAGCAGCGCGCGCCGCTCCAGGAGGCGGTGCCTGGCCAGTTCGTCGAAGGCGTCGGACGGGCGGTGGCGGCGCACCTGGGCGAGCAGGTCGTCGATGAGGCTGAAGGTGGCGGCGGGGTCGGCGCTCTCCACCGGATGCGGGCTGGTGGCGGGCCGGGTGCCCGCCTTGGGCGGCATCACGCGCTCCAGGCAGGCGTGTACGGCGCCGAGGAGCGCCCCGAGCCGGGTGCACTGGCCGCGGGTGAGCTGGCCGCCGTGCCGGTGCCTGCCGTCGATCCAGGGGTGCAGGGCGTAGGCGTGGCCGCCGACCACGGCGACCGTGCGGCCCTCGCGGTGGGCGAGCGGCGGGGCGACCGGGACGCCGAGGTCGGCCAGGCGCTGGGTGGCCCGGTGCCGGCGCTCGATGGCGGCCGGGTCGGCGGTGTCGGGGTCGAAGTGGTGCTTGAGGAAGTAGCGGCCGCGGGTGGTGCGCAGGCGGTAGCCGCGGTTGAGGAGGCCCTGGTCGACGGGCTCGCAGGTGAGGGCCGAACCGGCGGAGTACAGGCGCAGCAGGGCGCCCAGCGGGGGCGCGTGGGGCACGAGGGGTGGTACACATGAGCGCGGCACGCGCCAGATGCTAGGGCACAAAAAGGGCCGGTGAGCTGGGCCTTGTCACACGCAGTCGCATTCGTTCACAGTACGTGCTCGAAGTGACGTTCTCCGTACGCGCGGGCGTCCCGCGCGCGGATGCCCGGCGGGCGGATGTCAGTTTCTTTGTGCCTGCATCCGGGCCACGTACGCGGCGGCCTGGGAGCGCCGGCGCATGCCGAGCTTGGCGAGCAGGCTCGACACATAGTTTTTGATCGTCTTCTCGGCGAGGTGCAGCCGCTCGCCGATCTGGCGGTTGGTGAGGCCCTCGCCGATCAGGTCGAGGATCCGGCGCTCCTGGTCGGTCAGGCGGGCGAGCCGGTCGTCGGCGCGGGCCGTGCCGCCGCCGCGCAGCCGCTCCAGGACCCGTGCGGTGGCGACGGGGTCCAGCAGGGACTTCCCCGCGGCGACGTCCCGCACGGCGGCCGGCAGCTCATGGCCGCGGATCGCCTTGAGGACGTATCCGGAGGCGCCCGCCATGATCGCGTCGAACAGGGCCTCGTCGTCGGCGAACGAGGTCAGCATCAGGCAGCTGACGGATTCGTCCCGGGACCGGATCTCGCGGCACACCTCGACACCGCTGCCGTCCGGGAGCCGCACGTCGAGGACCGCCACGTCGGGCCGGGTGACCGCGATCCGGGCCGGCGCGTCGGCCGCCGTGCCGGCCTCGCCGACCACCACGATGTCGTCCTCGGCCGAGAGCAGTTCGTGCACCCCGCGGCGGACCACCTCATGATCGTCCAAGAGAAATACCCTGATTTTTCCCTCTTCGCGCACGGGGTCAGTCTCACACACGAAGTCTTCCCGTGGGCCGGGTGGCCGGGATAACGTGCCGTTGCTCCGGCCTCCTGCAAGGCTGTGACCAGCGACCTTCCAGTCCGCGCCGATTTACTTGGATATCCAAGCAAAAACGCAGGTCAGGAGGGGTTTCACAGATATGTGGCGCACTGGGTAACGTGACTTTTGCGGGGCGCTCGCCGGGGCACCTGTCCCGCCTGTTCCCGGCCGAGCGGCACCCACCCCGTGCCCGGTGGTCTGGAATCGGTGAGCCGCACTGGTTACCCGGCAACCCCGGGAGCCGGACCGACGGAGGAGCAACACGTGACCGTGGACAGCAGTGCCGCGCGCAAGCCGCGACGCAGCGCCGCACGCAAGGCCGGCACCACCGGCACCACCCGAACCGCCAGCACCGCCGCACAGCAGAGCACCGATCCCGAACTGGTACAGCTGCTGACCCCCGAGGGCAAGCGCGTCAAGTTCGCGAAGAACACCCAGAACGCGAAGAATGCCAAGAGCGCGGAATTCGCCGGGTACGTGGCCGACATCACCCCCGAGGAGCTGCGCGGCCTGTACCGCGACATGGTCCTCACCCGCCGCTTCGACGCCGAGGCCACCGCCCTCCAGCGCCAGGGCGAACTGGGACTGTGGGCCTCGCTGCTGGGCCAGGAGGCCGCCCAGATCGGCTCCGGCCGGGCCACCCGGCCGGCGGACTACGTCTTCCCGACCTACCGCGAGCACGGCGTGGCCTGGTGCCGCGGCGTCGACCCGACCAACCTGCTCGGCATGTTCCGCGGCGTCAACAACGGCGGCTGGGACCCGAACAGCAACAACTTCCACCTCTACACCATCGTCATCGGCTCCCAGACCCTGCACGCCACCGGCTACGCGATGGGCGTCGCCAAGGACGGCGCGGACAGCGCGGTGATCGCCTACTTCGGCGACGGCGCCTCCAGCCAGGGCGACGTGGCCGAATCGTTCACCTTCGCCGCGGTCTACAACGCCCCGGTGGTGTTCTTCTGCCAGAACAACCAGTGGGCGATCTCCGAGCCGACCGAGAAGCAGACCCGCGTCCCGCTCTACCAGCGCGCCCAGGGCTACGGCTTCCCGGGCATCCGGGTGGACGGCAACGACGTGCTGGCCTGCCTCGCGGTCACCCGGTGGGCGCTGGAGCGCGCCCGCAACGGCGAGGGCCCGACGCTGGTCGAGGCGTACACCTACCGGATGGGCGCCCACACCACCTCCGACGACCCGACCCGCTACCGGCACGACGACGAGCGCGCCGCGTGGGAGGCGAAGGACCCGATCCTGCGCCTTCGCCGCTATCTGGAGGCTTCAAACCACGCGGACGAGGGATTCTTCACGGAACTCGACGCGGAGAGCGAAGCGTTGGGCAAACGAGTACGCGAAGTGGTCCGCGCCATGCCGGACCCGGACACCTTCGCCATCTTCGAGAACGTGTACGCGGACGGGCATGCGCTCGTCGACGAGGAGCGAGCCCAGTTCGCCGCCTACCAGGCGTCGTTCGCGGACTCAGAGGGGGTCTGATCATGGCAGTGGAGACCACGGCCACCAGGAACGTGCCGCTGGCCAAGGCGATCAACGAATCGCTGCGCCGCGCCCTGGAGGCGGACCCCAAGGTCATCGTCATGGGCGAGGACGTCGGCAAGCTCGGCGGTGTCTTCCGGGTCACCGACGGCCTGCAGAAGGACTTCGGCGAGAGCCGCGTCATCGACACCCCGCTGGCCGAGTCGGGCATCGTCGGCACCGCGATCGGTCTGGCCCTGCGGGGCTACCGCCCGGTGGTGGAGATCCAGTTCGACGGCTTCGTCTTCCCGGCCTACGACCAGATCGTCACGCAGCTCGCGAAGATGCACGCGCGCTCGCTGGGCAAGGTCAAGCTCCCCGTCGTCGTCCGCATCCCCTACGGCGGCGGCATCGGCGCGGTCGAGCACCACTCCGAATCCCCCGAGGCCCTGTTCGCCCACGTGGCGGGCCTGAAGATCGTCTCCCCGTCGAACGCCTCGGACGCCTACTGGATGCTCCAGCAGGCCATCCAGAGCGACGACCCGGTGATCTACTTCGAGCCCAAGCGGCGTTACTGGGAGAAGGCCGAGGTCAACACCGAGGCGATCCCGGACCCGCTGCACAAGGCCCGTGTGGCGCGCGAGGGCACCGATCTGACCCTCGCCGCGTACGGGCCGATGGTGAAGCTCTGCCACGAGGCCGCCGCGGCCGCCGCCGAGGAGGGCAAGTCCCTGGAGGTCCTCGACCTGCGCTCGGTGTCCCCCCTGGACTTCGACTCGATCCAGGCGTCGGTCGAGAAGACCCGCCGGCTGGTCGTGGTGCACGAGGCGCCGGTGTTCTTCGGCTCGGGAGCGGAGATCGCCGCCCGGATCACGGAGCGCTGCTTCTACCACCTGGAGGCCCCGGTCCTTCGCGTGGGTGGCTACCACTCCCCGTATCCGCCGGCGCGCCTGGAGGAGTCGTACCTTCCGGACCTGGACCGGGTGCTCGACGCCGTCGACCGTGCCCTGGCGTACTGAGGAGAGGGTCGTGACGACGATGACGGACGCGTCCGTACGCGAGTTCAAGATGCCCGATGTGGGCGAGGGACTCACCGAGGCCGAGATCCTGAAGTGGTACGTCCAGCCGGGTGACTCGGTGACCGACGGCCAGGTGGTGTGCGAGGTCGAGACCGCCAAGGCGGCCGTCGAACTCCCCATCCCCTACGACGGTGTGGTCCGCGAGCTGCGCTTCCCCGAGGGCAGCACGGTCGACGTGGGCACCGCGATCATCACGGTGGACGTGTCGGGCGGCGCGGCCGTGCCGGCCCCCGCCGTCCCGCAGGAGGCGGAGCGGGCCGCCGCACCCGAGGCGGAGCCGCAGGAACCGGCCCGCAAACCGGTCCTCGTCGGCTACGGCGTCGCGGTGTCCGCCACCAAGCGCCGTCCGCGCAAGGGCACCGAGACCGCCGCGCAGGAGGCAGCCGCCCAGGCCATCCAGAACGAACTGAACGGCCACGGCGCCGCGCCCGCCGCGCCGGCCACGCTCGCCGCACCCGCCGTGCCGCCGCGCCCGCTGGCCAAGCCTCCGGTGCGCAAACTCGCGAGGGACCTCGGCGTCGACCTCGCGACGGTGACCCCGACCGGCCCGGACGGCGTCGTCACCCGCGAGGACGTGCACGCGGCGGTGGCCGTCACGGCACCCGCCCCCGCCCCCGCAGCCGCGCCCCTGCCCACGGCGCCCGTGCCCGCCCCCGCCGCCCCGGTGGTGAGCTACGACGGCGCACGCGAGACCCGCATCCCGGTCAAGGGTGTGCGCAAGGCGACCGCGCAGGCCATGGTGGGCTCGGCGTTCACGGCACCGCATGTCACGGAGTTCGTGACGGTGGACGTGACCCGCACGATGAAACTGGTGGAGGAGCTGCGCCAGGACAAGGAGTTCGAGGGGCTGCGGGTCAATCCGCTGCTGCTGGTCGTCAAGGCCCTCCTGGTCGCCGTCAAGCGCAACCCCGACATCAACGCCACCTGGGACGAGGCGGCCCAGGAGATCGTCCTCAAGCACTATGTGAACCTGGGCATCGCGGCGGCCACCCCGCGTGGTCTGATCGTCCCGAACATCAAGGACGCGCACCTCAAGACCCTTCCGCAGCTGGCGGCGGCGCTGGGTGAGCTGGTGTCGACGGCCCGCGAGGGACGGACCGCTCCGGCCGCGATGCAGGGCGGCACGGTGACGATCACCAACGTCGGTGTCTTCGGCATCGACACCGGTACGCCGATCCTCAACCCCGGTGAGTCCGCGATCCTCGCGATCGGCGCGATCAAGCTCCAGCCGTGGGTGCACAAGGGCAAGGTGAAGCCGCGGCAGGTCACCACCCTGGCCCTGAGCTTCGACCACCGCCTGGTCGACGGCGAACTGGGCTCCAAGGTGCTGGCCGACGTGGCGGCCGTCCTGGAAGAGCCGAAACGCCTGATCACCTGGGCGTGACCCGGCCGGTCACCCGGGCGTGACGTGTCCGGCCGGTTCCGGAACGACGAAGGCCCGCCGCTGGTGGCGGCGGGCCCCTTCGTCCGGTCCTCGGGCATCGGCCCATGTCCGGTGGTCGCGTATCAGCCCAGCCGGGCGAAACCGTAGTTGAGGAGCTTGGTGGCGTCCGTGCTGCGCTGGGTGGCGCTGGTGGAGGCGAGGACGGTGCCGATGACCGTCTTGCCGTTCCGGGTGGCCGCGAAGACCAGGCAGTACTTGGCCTCGGGACCCGAGCCGGTCTTCACGCCGATCGTGCCGCTGTAGCTGTTGAGCAGCGTGTTCGTGTTGGTCCACGTTCCCATCGTGCGGGTTCCGCCGGTCTTGGTGACCGTCTTCGCCGTGTACGTCTTCGTCTTGACGACCGTGCGGAACATGGAGTTCTTCATCGCGCTGCTGGCGAGCTTCGTCAGATCGCGCGGCGTCGAGTAGTTGGAGCCGCTGCCGATGCCGTCGAACGAGTCGAAGTGCGTGTTCGTCAGGCCGAGGCTCTTGGCGGACGAGTTCATCTTGCCGATGAACGACTTCACGCGCGCGTCCCGGGTCGAGCCCGAACCGAACTTGTCGGCGAGCGCGTAGGCGGCGTCGCAGCCGGACGGCAGCATGAGGCCGTACAGCAGCTGGCGCACGGTGACCTTGTCACCGACGATCAGGTGCGCCGAGGAGGCGTTCTTCGACACGATGTAGTCGCTGTACGCCTTCTGGATCGTGACCTTCGCGTCCAGGTTCAGGTTCGACTGCGCGAGCACGACCTTGGCGGTCATTATCTTCGTCGTGGAACCCGTCGAACGCCTGGTGTCCGCTGTCTTGCTGAGCAGCGTCTTGCCGTTCGAGTTGTCCATGATGTAGCCGCCCTTGGCCACGATCGAGGGCGCGGTGACGGCCTGTGCGGGTGCCGCGGTGAGGGCTCCGGTGGCAAGCATGGCGCCGGACGTGACGGCGACGGCGACGGCTTTGCGCATGCGGACGCCCTTGGTGCCGTTTATCAAGTTAGGTACCCCGATTGTAGTGAATACGCCTGATATACGGCCTGATTGGAGTGGCGCGAGTAAAAGGCCGCACGTGTATGACACCTCGATGGTGCAGAAGGTTGTGCCCTGACGCCGAGATTTTTGGGTGGTTTCTGTGAAGAGGGGGTGTGTGGCAGGCGGTCGAGGTGTGACCACGGGCGCTCCCGGGTGCGGCTGTGGCGCTCTCCGGGGTGCGGCTCCAGGGCCGTTCGGGATATGGCTGCCGGGCCGTACGGGGTGAGGGGTCCGGGGCGGTTGCCGTGGGCCGGGTGTGCCGGGGCGGGGTGTATGGGGGCGTGCGGGGCGGCCGGTGCGATGGTCCGCATGGTGGACGCGACGTGTCATGCGTACGTGATGTATCTATTCTGTGCGCATGCCTTCAGCGCCGCCCGCCCCGTCCGCTCCCGTGAAACAGCCTCCCGCCGCCGACCGCGTCTACGCCCACGTCAAACAGGGCGTCCTCGACCGCCGCTACGAGGGCGGCACACTGCTCACCGAGGGCGAACTGGCCGAGGCCACCGGGGTCTCCCGCACCCCGGTGCGCGAGGCGCTGCTGCGGCTCGAAGTGGAAGGTCTCATCAGGCTCTACCCGAAGAAGGGCGCCCTGGTGCTGCCCGTCTCCGCGCAGGAGATCGCCGACGTCGTGGAGACCCGGCTGCTGGTGGAGGAGTACGCGGCGCGCAAGGCCGTACCCGCTCCGCCCGGTCTGGTCGAGCGGCTGTCCGACCTGCTCACGCGGCAGAAGGAACAGGCGGCAGCCGGTGACCTGGCCGCCGCCGCGGTCACCGACCGCAACTTCCACGCCGAGATCGTGCGCAGCGGCGGCAACGAGATCCTCTCCCGCCTCTACGACCAGCTCCGCGACCGCCAACTGCGGATGGGCGTCGCGGTGCTGCACTCCCACCCGGACCGGATCGCCAAGACCCTCGCCGAGCACGGGGAGATCCTGGACGCGCTGCGCATGGGGGACGCGGAGGCGGCCGTCGGGATCGTGCACCGGCATGTGAGCTGGGTCTCGCACCTCGCCCGGGGTGAGGTGCGGTGAGCAACGCCACCCTCCCGGGCGACCCGCCCGGCGGTCGCCGCGCGATAGCGGTCTGGTGCATAGGCGTCACGGTCTACTTCGTCGCCGTGATCTTCCGTACGTCCCTGGGCGTCGCCGGTCTGGACGCGGCCGACCGCTTCCATGTGAACGCCTCCGCCCTGTCGACGTTCTCGATCCTCCAACTCCTCGTCTACGCGGGCATGCAGATACCCGTGGGCCTGCTGGTCGACCGGCTCGGCACCAAGAAGGTGCTGGGCATCGGCGCCGTGCTGTTCACGGCGGGCCAGCTGGGCTTCGCCCTGTCACCGTCGTACGGCACCGCGCTCGCCTCGCGCGCGCTGCTCGGCTGCGGTGACGCGATGACCTTCATCAGCGTGCTGCGGCTGGGCACCCGCTGGTTCCCGGCCCGCCGCGGTCCCATGGTCGCCCAGCTCGCCGGACTGGTCGGGATGGCGGGCAACCTGGTCTCCACGCTGGTGCTCGCCCGGCTGCTGCACAGCGTCGGCTGGACCGCGGCGTTCGCGGGCAGCTCCGCGGCCGGCGCCGTCGCCTTCGTACTGGTGCTGCTGTTCCTGAAGGACCATCCGGAGGGCCATGAGCCGGAACCCTTCCCGCACCAGGGCTCTGCCTACGTGCGCCGCCAGATCGCCGCGTCCTGGCAGGAACCCGGGACCCGGCTGGGCCTGTGGGTGCACTTCACCACCCAGTTCCCCGCGATGGTGTTCCTGCTGCTGTGGGGCCTGCCCTTCCTCGTCGAGGCGCAGGGGCTCAGCCGTGCCACCGCCGGTGAACTGCTGACCCTCGTCGTCCTGTCCAACATGGTGGTCGGGCTGGTCTACGGTCAGATCGTCGCCCGGCACCACGCGGCACGGCTGCCGCTGGCCCTCGGCACGGTTGCCGCGACCGCCGTCGTCTGGGCGGCGACCCTCCTCTACCCGGCCGACCGGGCGCCGATGTGGCTGCTGGTGGTGCTGTGCACGGTGCTGGGCGCCTGCGGCCCCGCCTCGATGATCGGCTTCGACTTCGCCCGGCCCGCCAACCCGCCGGAGCGGCAGGGCACGGCGTCCGGGATCACCAACATGGGCGGCTTCGTGGCCTCGATGACCACCCTGTTCGCCATCGGTGTCCTGCTCGACGCCACCGACGACAACTTCACCGCCGCCTTCTCGGTCGTGTTCGTCCTCCAGGCGGTCGGCCTGAGCCAGATACTGCGGCTGCGCAGGCGGGCGGCGCGCCGGGAGCGGGAGCGGCTGGTCGCCAGCCGGGTGGAGACGGTGCACGTTCCCGCCTGAGACGGATCGCCCGGCCGCGAACAGCGCAGCCCGTATTTCACGGCACGCGACGCCGTGACCCATGACCCGAAATTCGTGACCGCAAAACTCGTCATCCCAAAACTCATAAACCTATGAAATTCACCGCAGCGGCTTTCCGTGCATTCAGCGGCCGGACATGCCCTCTGTCAGCCTATTCACGCCGTTCCGGACAACGGGCCACCTAAGGTATTTCCAGGTCCGAGCGACGTTGGAGGCAGAGCGATGAAGAAAAAACTGATCGGCGCCGGCGTGACGGCTCTCGCGACAATGGTCGCGGCAACCGCCGGAGTGGCGTCCGCCCACGCGGAAGATACGGCCGACGGCCCGCGGCCCTGCATCATCCAGCACGCGGGCCACAACAACATCAACGCCTGCCGTGACGTTCTGAACGGAAGCGGACATGTAGCCGGAAATCAGCACAGTATTAATTCCACGGGAGACGAGGTCAGTCTGCCCGATCCGGCATTGCCGTTCTTTCGCGTAGGCAGTACGACCACTGCTTACAAGATCACTCTCACCGAGAAGATCGGCGACTTCGACCCGTCCCCGGACACCCAAACGGTTTTGAACGGCAATGGCCAATTGTTCTGGCCCACCCTCGGCTTGACCGGGGCCATCTACTCCATCACCGACAGTTCGAACACGTTCCGGGGGAACGCGTCCCTCACGTTCGATGTGCGAAACCCCCAGGACATCATCTGGCGGTGCGAGACCTCCGCGGACTCTCCCGTCTCCTGCTCGTCCCCGTCCGGCGGTCAGCTCGACACGATCAAGCTCTCCTAGGCGGGGGTGGCGCCGATACGCACCCTTCTTCCTGGGGGTCCGCGTCCTTGCGGGTCAGCGGACCGGTACGAGGGTGAGATAGGCGATCCCCAGGATGCCCCGGTAGGCCATCCACTGGGCGCGGTGCCGGTCGAGCCGGTCCCGGGTCTCGGCCGCCGACGGATGGCCGGGGTGGGCGGCGAGCCACACTTCGGTGTCCGCCTGGTAGGCCGATTCGAACTCGTCCCATTCGTCGGTGTTCGCGGTCTCCGTCCACTCCGGGCGGAACCCGGCCGCCACGGCGAGATCGAGGAGCCGGCCGAGGCTGTGGTGGTCGTCGGCCGAGGCGTCCGGCCACATGCCGGACAGCTCCGCGGCCGTCGGGGGCCGCTCCCAGAAGCCCTCGCCGAGCAGCACCCGGCCGTCGGCCGCGACCAGTCGGCGCAGTTCACGCAGCGACTCGGCGGTGTGCGCGGGCGGTTCGGCCGTGCTCAGCGCCTGGCTGGCGCCCAGACACAGCACCAGGTCGGCGGGCCCGCGCCCGGTCCCGGTGGCCGACTCCTCGATGAACTCGGCCCGGTGCGCGAGCCCGCGCGCCGCGGCGTTGCGCCGCCCGCGGGCCAGGTCCTCGCCGCGGAGGTCGAGCCCGACGCCACGGGCGTCCGGTACGGCGGCCAGCACCCGGAGCAGCAATTCGCCCCACCCGCAGCCGATGTCGAGCACGGTCGCGGGTGCCGTCCGGGCGAGCCGCGCCACCATCCCGCCGGCCCGCGCCTCGGAGAGGGGACCGTGGAAGGTGAGCCGGGACAGCCGGGGCGGGCGGGGCGACTGGTCGTCCGCAGCGACGTCACCGTCGGCCCGGCGGCCGTCGCCGTGCCCGCGGCCGTCGTCCCGGGCGTCATCGGAGCTGTGCTGGGTGTCGGTCATGCCGCGCACGCTATGTCGCCGGGTCCGCGCGAGGACACCGAATATCGGCGGTGACGCGGACGGGCACCGGGCGCGCGGGTGGTGGCGCGGACGGCCACCGGTGCGCGAGCGGTGGGTGGCAGGCGGTGGGCGTTCCAGCCGTCATGCCCGACGTCGTGCACCACACCATGCGCGGGGACGTGCACCACACCATGCGCGGGGACGTGTGCGACATTGGTTGCGTGGACGTGTGCGACATCGGTCGCGTGGACGTGTGCGCGGTGTCATGCGCGACAACGTGCGCGCGGTGCCGTGCGGAGGACGGCCGTCCGGGGCCACGACCGTACGTTCCCCGTGCGGTGCGCATGTCAGGGGGCTACGGCGTCACCGCGAAGTTGCGCAGGATGGCCGTCGTCAGCTCGGGGTCGCCCTCCGTCTTCACCCGGTCCGCGACCGCCTCGGGGGCGATCCGGCCGCAGGCCAGACGGAAGTAGGTCTCCCAGTCCAGCGTGAGGGTGGCGGCGGGGCCGAGGGCGGGGGCGGTCTCCAGGGTGCCGCGGCCCTGGATGTCGACGCGGATGGTGCGCAGGAACTCGATGGGTCCGTGCACGTCGAAGACGATCGCCGAGCTGCGCGGGGCGCCCGCGTCGTGGGCGACGATCTTCGGCAGGGCGGCGAGCAGCACGTCCCGGACGACCTGGGCGCCCGGCGAGTCGAGGTTGCCGGGCCGGCCGAGCGCGGTGCGCAGATCCTGCTCGTGCGTCCATACGTCGAACGCCCGGTTCCGCATGGCGTCTTCGAGTGTGATCTCCGCGCCGAGCGGGCCGCGCACCATGGTGCCCGGTTGCCGGGACTCGTTCCGCAGCTGCCGGTTGCGGCGGATGATCGTGTACTCCAGCTCGGCGGTCATCTCCGGCGCCGTGTGGTGCCGGCGCACATCGACCTGCATCTCCATGTAGCGCTGGTGCTCGTTGGTGACGTGGAAGAGGTCGCGGGGCAGGGAGTGGATGGGGCGCGGGTCCCCGAGCATCTCGCAGTCCAGGCCGATCACATGCGACACGACGTCACGGACCGACCAGCCGGGGCAGGGTGTCCGCCGATTCCACTCGCCCTCGACAAGGGGCTGCACCAGCTCGGATATCGCTTCGATGGAGTGCGTCCAGGCGTCGGCGTAGGGCTGGAGGGTGGGATGCAGACTCACGGGAACGGGACCCCTCGGCGGTCGGTACACGGGTGGTGGATGGCGGGGTTGCCTGTGGGAGGTGGCGGTCGGCGGGTGTCTCGGGACTCCCCCAAGCTATCGGCTTCACTCGAACAGGGGGGACCCCCAAGTTACGCTGCTGTGAGGCACCCCGGCAGTGCTTTCGTGTGACGATCGTAGGCCCGTGTGGACGGCTCGAATGCCAGGACGGTGGTAGTGTGCGCGCCTCGCTGATCCAGATCGCCGTAGAAGAGGGCGAACCGGTCGAATCCCGTCGGCGGCGGGTGGCCGCGCTGGTACGGGACCAGTCGGCGTCGGACCTCGTCGTGCTCCCCGAACTGTGGACGACCGGCGCCTTCGCGTACGAGGAGTTCGCGGCCGAGGCCGAACCGCTCGACGGACCGACCTTCGAGGTGATGGCGAAGGCCGCGAGCGACGCGGGCGTCTGGCTGCACGCGGGCTCCGTTCCGGAACGGGACCCCGAGGGCCCCCTCTACAACACGTCGCTCGTCTTCTCCCCCTCCGGTGACCTGGCCGCGGCTTACCGCAAGATCCACCGCTTCGGCTTCGACAAGGGCGAGGCCGTGCTGATGGGCGCCGGCCGGGAGCCGGTGACGGTCCGGCTGCCGCAGACGGTCCTCGGCCTGGCCACCTGCTACGACCTCCGCTTCCCCGAACTCTTCCGCGCGCTGGTGGACGCCGGTGCCGAGACCCTGGTGATCCCGGCGGGCTGGCCCGAGCGCCGCCGCGCGCACTGGACGCTGCTGGCTCAGGCGCGGGCGGTCGAGAACCAGGCGTTCGTCCTCGCGTGTGGAACGGCCGGGACGCACGCGGGAGTTCCCCAGGCGGGTCACTCGATCGTGGTGGACCCGTGGGGCGAGGTGCTGGCGGAGGCGGGCGCCGGTGAGCAGGTCCTCACCGTGGACATCGACCCGGCGAAGGTGGGCACGACCAGGGAGCAGTTCCCGGCGCTGAAGGACCGGGTCCTCGGCCTCGAACCGCCCAGGCACCCTCCGCTGACCTGACCTGACCTGACCTGACCTGACCTGACCTGACCGGCCCGCACCCGCCCGGCCCTCGCGCGCCCACCCTGACGGCCGCGCCCGCCCGGCCCAGCCGTTGCGCGCCCGCCCCCTAACCGTCCTCCCGTTCCTTCTCCGCGAGGTGGATCACGCACACCGTGACCGCGATCAGCAGCGCCGGGTCCGCGTCCTCGCGCACCACGTCGACGCCGTAGGTCTCCCGCAGGTGCAGCCACCGCCGGGAGATCACCGCGAGCAGTTCGCCGTCGTACTCGACGACGAACTCCCGGTCCAGGATCTTGCCGCTGACGTCGAGTTCCGTGCCGTCCACCAGGGCCACCCGGTAGTGGTTGCGCAGCAGGGACAGCCGTTTGCGCTTGATGGTCGCCAGCGGTTCACCGTCCCGCTCGATGACTATCGTGTCCCTGATCGCGAGCATCTTCTGCCGGATGTCGATGAGGACGCGCCCCTGCCTGTCCTTCAGCTCGAAGGTGTCTCTCAGGCGCATCGCCTTGCCGTCGACGAGGAACACCTTGGAGCCGTGCTCGTCCTCGATCCAGTAGTCGTCACCGATGCCGAGGAGCCGGTCGCGTACGAGAAATCTCATGTCCCTACGGCTTCCCCGGCGACGCCGCCCGAACGCCGCCGGTAGGCCGACGGGCTGAGCCGGTGCCCCCGGCGGGCCGGTCCGCACCGCCGGGAACAGCGCGGACGGCGGTGTGGTTGGGTTGGAGCATGGTCAAGCGTGCACGTGTCCGCGCCCCCGAACTGGTCGGTAAGGGCGGCTGGATCAATACCGGCGACAAGGAGCTGAGCCTCACCGGGCTCCGCGGACGCATCGTAATCGTTGATTTCTGGACATTTTGCTGCGTGAACTGTCTGCACGTCCTCGACGAGCTGCGCGAGCTGGAGGAGAAGCACCGGGACACGGTGGTGATCATCGGCATGCACTCGCCGAAGTTCGTGCACGAGGCCGAGCACCAGGCGGTCGTCGACGCCGTCGAGCGGTACGGCGTCGAGCACCCGGTTCTCGACGACCCGGACCTCACCACCTGGAAGCAGTACGCCGTGCGCGCGTGGCCGACCCTGGTCGTCATCGACCCCGAGGGGTACGTCGTCGCGCAGCACGCCGGTGAGGGGCACGCGCACGCCATCGAACGGCTCGTGGCGGAACTGGAGGCCGAGCACGCGGCCAAGGGGACCCTCCGCCGCGGCGACGGACCCTACGTGCCGCCCGAGCCCGAGCCGACGGTGCTCCGCTTCCCCGGCAAGGCGCTGCCGCTGCCCGGCGGGACCTTCCTGGTCAGCGACACCACCCGGCACCAACTGGTGGAGCTGGCCGAGGACGCCGAGACCGTCGTCCGCCGGATCGGCTCCGGCGCGCGCGGCTTCGCCGACGGCGCCGCCGGGGCCGCCTCCTTCAACGAGCCGCAGGGCCTCGCCCTGCTCGACGAGTCCTCCGTGGTCGTCGCGGACACTGTGAACCACGCGCTGCGCCGCCTCGACCTGGCCTCCGGCGCGGTCACCACCCTCGCGGGCACCGGGAAGCAGTGGTGGCAGGGCTCGGCGACCACCGGCCCGGCACGCGAGGTCGATCTGTCCTCCCCCTGGGACGTGGCGCTGTTCGGCGGCAAGGTGTGGATCGCCATGGCCGGTGTGCACCAGCTGTGGGTGTACGACCCGGCCGCGGACACCGTCGCCGTCGCAGCCGGCACCACCAACGAGGGCCTGGTCGACGGGCCGGGCGAGCAGGCTTGGTTCGCCCAGCCGTCCGGGCTCGCCGCGACCGCGGACCGGCTCTGGGTCGCCGACTCCGAGACCTCGGCGCTGCGCTGGGTGGACCTCGACGGGCAGGTGCACACCGCGGTCGGCACCGGTTTGTTCGACTTCGGCCATCGCGACGGGGCCGCCGGACAGGCGTTGTTCCAGCACCCGTTGGGTGTCGCGGCGCTCCCCGACGGTTCGGTGGCGGTCGCCGACACCTACAACCACGCCCTGCGCCGCTACGACCCGGCGACCGGCGAGGTGACCACCCTCGCCACCGACCTGCGGGAGCCGAGCGACGCGGTCCTGGCCGGCGCGGACGGCGCGGACATCCTGGTCGTGGAGTCGGCCCGGCACCGGCTGACCCGGCTGCGGCTGCCGGAGGAGGCGGTGCGGGTGGCGGGCGTCGCGCACCGCACCCAGCGCGCGGCCACTGATGTCGCGCCCGGCGAACTCCGGCTGGACGTCGTCTTCCAGGCCCCCGCGGGCCAGAAACTGGACACCCGGTACGGCCCCTCGACCCGGCTCCTGGTCTCCGCGACCCCGCCCGAACTGCTGCTCAAGGGCGCGGGCGCGGACCCGGAGCTGTCCCGCGCGCTGGAGCTGAACCCGGCCGTGCCGGAGGGCGTCCTGCATGTCTCCGCGATGGCCGCGTCCTGCGACGACGATCCCGAGAACCCCTATCCGGCCTGCCATGTGCACCAGCAGGACTGGGGCGTTCCGGTCCGCCTCACCGAGGCGGGCGCGGACCGGCTGCCGCTGGTCCTGGCGGGCATGGACGAGGCGCCGACCTCGTAGCCGCGACGGCGCTCGGCAGCCGGCGGTCGGCAGCCGGCGGTCACCGGCCGGGTGATCTGCGGTCGCCGGTCGCCGGTCGGGTGATCTGCGGTCGCCGGTCGGTGATCTGCGGTCGGCGTCAGGCGCCAGGCGCTCTGTGTAGAGCTGATCGCGGAGAGCGTGGCTCCCCGACCGAGGTCTCCCCGCCGAGGCCACCCCTTCGCCGAGGCCCCCGCCATGGCCCCCGCCAAGACCCCCGCCGAGGTCACCCCTCCAGGAACGCCCCCAGCGCGTTCGCCAGCAGATACGGGTCGTCCGCGCCGCACAGTTCCCGGGCGCTGTGCATCGACAGGATCGCCACGCCGATGTCCACGGTCCTGATGCCGTGCCGGGCCGCCGTGATGGGCCCGATCGTGGTGCCGCAGGGCATCGAGTTGTTGGAGACGAAGGACTGGAAGGGCACGCCGGCCTTGTCGCAGGCGGCGGCGAAGATCGCGCGGCCCGAACCGTCCGTGGCGTAGCGGTTGTTGACGTTGACCTTGAGGAGCGGGCCGCCGTTGACGCGCGGGTGGTGCGTCGGGTCGTGGCGCTCCGCGTAGTTGGGGTGGACGGCGTGGCCCGTGTCGGAGGACAGGCAGACGGTGCCGGCGAAGGACCGGGCGCGGTCCTCGTAGCTGCCGCCGCGGGCGAACACGGAACGCTCCAGTACCGAACCGAGCAGCGGCCCGTCCGCGCCGGTGTCCGACTGGGAGCCGTTCTCCTCGTGGTCGAAGGCGGCGAGGACCGGGATGTGGGGCAGGGCGCTCCCGGAGGTGGTGACGGCGGCGAGGGCCGCCGTGCCCGCGTGCACGGACAGCAGGTTGTCCATCCGCGGACCCGCGACCAGTTCGCGGTCCCGGCCCAGGTACGCCGCCGGTTCCACGGAGTGCGTCATCAGGTCCCAGCCGGTCACCGCACCGGCCGCGAGCCCGCACTCCTGCTCCAGGAAGGCGATCAGATCGCCGTCGCGCACGGTGTCGCTGAGGCCCCAGACCGGCTGGAGGTGGCGCTGCTTGTCGAGTTTGAGCCCGTCCGCGGTCACCGTGCGGTCGAGGTGGATGGCCAGTTGCGGCACCCGCAGCAGCGGACGGTCGACGTTGACGAGACGGGTCGAGCCGTCCCGCAGCGTCAGCCGTCCCGCGATGCCGAGGTCGCGGTCGAGCCAGGAGTTCAGCAGCGGGCCGCCGTAGATCTCCACCGCCACCTGGCGCCAGCCGTGCGCGCCGCTGTCCGGCAGCGGCTTGACCCGCAGGTTGGGTGAGTCGGTGTGCGCGCCGACGATCCGGAACGGCGTGTGCGGCGCGACGCCCTCGGGGACGTACCAGGCCACGATCGCCCCGCCGCGCACCACGTACTTGCCGCCGCTCGTCCCGTCCCAGGCGTCCGTCTCGCCGACCTGCCGGAACCCGGCCTTCTCCAGCCGCGCGGCGGTGTTCGCCACGGCGTGGTACGGCGACGGGCTCGCCGTGAGGAAGGCCATCAGGTCGTCGGTGTGGCCGCGGCCGAAGGTGGCGGAGGTGTTCGAAGCGCTCCGTGGAGCGGCGGCAGACGGGCGGGACGGTTGGCTCATGGCTTCACCTTAACTACGTGTGTGGGCCTGACCCCCTGGTCGGGAGATCAGGCCCACACCCGGCGCCGGGACGGCGGCCCGTGCCCCGGCGGGCGATGTCCGCCCCGTCGCGCTAGAACGCGGCCTCGTCCAGCTCCATCAGGTCCAGGTCGGTGTTCTCCGCGACCTTGCGGGCCAGGGTGACGCCGGGCAGGACGTCGGCCGCGAAGAACTTCGCCGCCGCGATCTTGCCCGTGTAGAACGCCCTGTCCTTGCCGGTCGCCGTCTCCAGTTTCTCGGCGGCCACCGCGGCACCGCGCAGCAGCAGGTAGCCGACGATCACGTCGCCGGAGGCGAGCAGCAGCCGGGTGGTGTTCAGTCCGACCTTGTAGATGTTCTTGACGTCCTGCTCGGTGGCCGCGAGATCGGTCAGCATCAGACCGACGATGGCCTCCAGCTCGACGGCGGCCTTGGCCAGGTACTCGCGGGCGCCGGCCAGTTCCTCGCCGCCGGTGCCGAGGGCCAGGAACTTCTTGATGTCCTCGGCGAGCGAGTTCAGCGCGGCGCCCTGGTTGCGGACGATCTTCCGGAAGAAGAAGTCCTGGCCCTGGATCGCCGTGGTGCCCTCGTACAGGGTGTCGATCTTGGAGTCCCGGATGTACTGCTCGATCGGGTACTCCTGGAGGAAGCCGGAGCCGCCGAAGATCTGGAGGGACTGGGCGAGCTGCTCGTAGCCCTTCTCGGAGCCGTAGCCCTTGACGATCGGCAGCAGCAGGTCGTTGAGCGCGTGCTCGACGGAGGCGTCCTCGCCGCGTGCCTCCTTGACGGCGATGGCGTCCTGCACGGAGGCGGTGTGCAGGACCAGGGCGCGCATGCCCTCCGCGTACGCCTTCTGCGTCATCAGTGAGCGGCGCACGTCGGGGTGGTGGGTGATGGTGACCTTGGGCGCGGTCTTGTCCATGAAACCGGCGAGGTCCGGACCCTGGACGCGCTCCTTGGCGTATTCGAGGGCGTTGAGGTAGCCGGTGGACAGGGTCGAGATCGCCTTCGTGCCGACCATCATGCGGGCGAATTCGATGATGCGGAACATCTGCCGGATGCCGTCGTGCTTGTCGCCGATCAGCCAGCCCTTGGCCGGGTGGCGGTCGCCGAAGGTCAGCTCGCAGGTGTTGGACGCCTTGAGGCCCATCTTGTGCTCGACGTTCGTCGCGTAGACGCCGTTGCGCTCGCCCAGTTCGCCGGTCTCGAAGTCGAAGAGGTACTTCGGGACGAGGAAGAGGGACAGGCCCTTGGTGCCAGGACCGGCACCCTCCGGCCGGGCGAGCACGTAGTGGAGGATGTTCTCCTCCATGTCGTGCTCACCGGAGGTGATGAAGCGCTTGACGCCCTCGATGTGCCAGGAGCCGTCCTCCTGCTGGAGAGCCCTGGTCCGGCCGGCGCCGACGTCGGAGCCCGCGTCGGGCTCGGTGAGCACCATGGTGGAGCCCCAGGTCCTCTCGACCGCGAGCGTGGCGATCTTCTGCTGCTCCTCGGTGCCCTCCTCGAAGAGGATGCGGGCGAACGCCGGGCCGGAGGCGTACATCCAGATCGCCGGGTTCGCGCCGAGGACCAGCTCGGCGTACGACCAGATCAGCGACGGGGGCGCCGGGGTGCCGCCGATCTCCGCGGGCAGGCCCAGGCGCCAGTACTCCGCGTCCATGAGGGCCTTGTAGCTCTTCTTGAAGGAGGCCGGGACCGGGGCGGAGCCGGTCTCCGGGTCGAAGACCGGCGGGTTGCGGTCGGCGTCCGCGAAGGACTCGGCCAGCTCGTTCTCGGCGAGGCGGGTCAGCTCCGCCAGGATGCTCTTGGCGGTGTCCGTGTCCAGCTCGGCGAACGGGCCGGTTCCGTACAGCTTGTCGCGCCCGAGCACTTCGAACAGGTTGAATTCGATGTCGCGGAGGTTCGACTTGTAGTGCCCCATGGTGACGGCTCCGTATCGGACTGGGCGAGGCACTGACTCCTCGCATCTGGTTCACATACCAACTAGTAGCTACGATGATGCTACCCGTCGGTAATAAGAAGCAACCCCGGCTGGGCCAAGTGTGAGAAGGCTCAATTCGGCGGGGCGCGCACGACGGCGCACCCAGGTCCGCGGGCGTGCCCGCCGCGGGCCCGCGCGTCCGACCGACGCGGGCCCGTGGGGAGGCGGCCGGGAACGGCCGCAGAACCCGCCGCGGACCTCCTCCGGGCCGGGTGGTCTCGGTACGCTTACGCCCATGTACGGATACGGCCAGCCGATGGACGGGAGCGCCGGGCAGCAGCAGTACGCCCAGCCGCAGCAGCAGATGCCCGGCGGGTACGGCCAGCAGCCGCCGCTCTACCCGGAGCCGTCCCCGCCCTCGCTCGCGGACGCGGTACGCGCGTTCACCACCGGCCAGATGTCCGCCGAGGACTTCCAGCAGGTCTTCGCCACGTCCAAGGTCTACTGCCCGCGCGGCGACAACCCCGGCTTCCTCGCCCTGCACAACACCCAGCAGCCGGTGATCCCGATGTTCACCTCGCTGAAGGAACTGCGCCGCTACGCGGGCAAGGAGTCCAAGTACTTCGTGATCACCGGCGCCGAGGTGATCGACCTGCTGCCGACCGGCTACGGCTTCGTCCTGGACATGGAGGGCGAGCACCGGATGGTCTTCGACGCGAAGGCGGTCGAGCAGATGGTCGAGTTCGCCATGCGCAGGATGTACGGCTGACCGGGATCCCGTATCCCGTGGTCACGGTCGTGCGGCGTCGTGTGGTCACTGTTGCGCCACGTCCTGTGGTCGCTGCCGTGCCGTGTCGTGTGGTCGCTGCCGTGCCAGGTTCCGTGGCCACGGTCGTGCCGCATCCCGTGGCCACGGTCGTGCCGTGTCCTGTGGTCACGGTCGTGCCGCGGCCACTCCCCGGCGAGTGGCGGCCCGGAGGGAATTCCCTCCGGGCCTTCTCTGTTTGGGGTGGCAAGAAGTTCAACGGTCAACTATTCTGAGTGCAGAAGGAGGTACCGACATGCCTGCAGTGACCGTCGAGAACCCGTTGACGCTGCCCCGTGTGGCCGCGCCCGCCGACGCCGTGGCCCGCCCGGTGCTCACCGTGACGACCGCGCCGAGCGGTTTCGAGGGTGAGGGTTTCCCGGTGCGCCGGGCGTTCGCGGGGATCAACTACCGCCACCTGGATCCGTTCATCATGATGGATCAGATGGGTGAAGTGGAGTATCAGCCCGGGGAGCCGAAAGGGACCCCGTGGCATCCGCACCGTGGCTTCGAGACCGTCACCTACATCATCGACGGCATCTTCGACCACCAGGACTCCAACGGCGGTGGCGGCACCATCACCAACGGTGACACCCAGTGGATGACGGCGGGTGCCGGTCTGCTGCACATCGAGGCACCGCCGGAGCACCTCGTCACGTCGGGCGGCCTCTTCCACGGCCTCCAGCTGTGGGTGAACCTGCCGGCCAAGGACAAGATGATGGCGCCGCGCTACCAGGACATCCGCGGCGGCAACGTCCAGCTGCTCACCACCCCCGACGGCGGCGCGCTGCTGCGGGTCATCGCCGGTGAGCTGGGCGGCCACGCCGGTCCCGGTATCACGCACACGCCGATCACCATGATCCACGCGACGCTGGCGCCGGGTGCGGAGGTCACACTGCCGTGGCGCGAGGACTTCAACGGTCTCGCGTACGTCCTCGCCGGGCGTGGCACGGCCGGTGCCGAGCGGCGTCCGGTCCACGTGGGGCAGACCGCCGTCTTCGGCGCGGGTTCCTCGCTGACCGTCCGCGCGGACGAGAAGCAGGACTCGAACACGCCGGACCTGGAGGTCGTCCTCCTCGGTGGCCGGCCGATCCGTGAGCCGATGGCGCACTACGGGCCGTTCGTCATGAACACCCGCGAGGAGTTGCAGCAGGCGTTCGAGGACTTCCAGAAGGGCCGGCTGGGGACGGTCCCGGCCGTGCACGGGATGTCCGAGGGCGGGCTGTAAGGCTCGACGGCACGCCCGTGGGCGGGTCCGGCCCTGATCAGGGACCGGACCCGCCCGCGTCTCGGCATGCACGACGCACCCGAGCGCTACGAGGCCGACGCGGCGTTCCCCCGGCGGAGGCGGTCGTAGCGGTCGGCGATCAGGTCGGCCACCAGGTCCGCGCGCCCCGGGCGACGCCGCTCCACCCGCCTGACGGGTCCCCGGCGGGTGCCCCCGGGCCGGTGTCACCCGGCCGGGTCGGCGCGGCAGGACAGCCCGGCGTGCGCGTGATCCGCTGGACCGGTGCAGTTGCTTCCGGAAGCCGTTCGCCGTCTCGCCGCGTGGTGCGTGGTGATCCTGCTCGTCTCCGGTGTGGTCTACGTCGTGATCCGGCTGTGCGTGGCGTTCCGCACGGCCGTCACACCCGTGCTGCTCGCGCTGCTGGGCACCGCCCTGCTGCGGCCGCTGTACCGGCGGCTCGTGACGGCCGGGGTGCACCGGTCGCTGGCCGCCGGGCTCACCTGCGTCGCGGTCGTCGCCGTGGTCGGCGGCGCCGTGTACGTCGTGGTCGCCGCGCTCATCGACAACGGCGACCAGATCATCGCCTCGCTGCGGGAGGCCGGCAAGTCCCTCGCCCGGCACCTCGGGGCGGCCGGCACCTCGGTCGACGATCTCGCCACCAACGCGAGGAAACTGCTGGCCAAGTTCGGCGGGACGGCCGCCTCCAACGTCATCAGCGGGGTCAGCGTGGTCGGCGAGTCCATCGCCATGGCCGTCCTCGCGCTGCTGCTCGTCTTCTTCTTCCTGCGCGACTCGCACCGCGTCGCCGTGACCATCCGGTCCGTCGCGCCGCGAGGCACCGCGGACACCCTGGAGGCGATGGCGCGGCGGGCCTTCGGCGCCGTCGAGGGGTTCATGCGCGGGACCACGGTGATCGCGCTGATCGACGCCGCCTGCATCACCGCCGGACTGCTCGTCCTGCGGGTGCCGGGCGCGCCCGGACTGGGTGCGCTCGTCTTCGTCGGCGCCTACATCCCCTACCTCGGCGCGTTCCTGTCCGGCGCGGTGGCGATCCTGGTCGCGCTCGCCGACCGGGGCGTCGTGATCGCGCTGTGGGCGCTGGGGGTGGTGCTCGCGGTGCAACTGCTGGAGGGGCATGTGCTCCAGCCGGTCATCCAGAGCCGGACCGTGCAGATGCACCCGGCGGTGGTGCTGCTGGCGATCACCGCGGGGGCGTCCGTCGCGGGGATCGTGGGAATGCTGCTCGCGGTGCCGCTGACCGCCGCCGCCTTCGGCATCGCCCACGAACTCCGGTACCGGTACGCGGCGGCACCGTAGACCCGGCCCGCCGTGTCACTTCTGCTCGTGAAGTTGCTCGTGCAGTTCGAACCAGACGCACTTGCCCTCGCCCCGTGGGTCCACGCCCCATGCGTCGGCGAGCCGCTCGATCAGGAGCAGGCCGCGGCCGGAGGAGGCCAGTTCGCCGGTGCGGCGCCGGTGCGGGAGGGTGTCGCCGGAGTCGGTGACCTCCACCCGCAGCCGGCGCCGCCCCGGCGCGCCGCTGATCTCGGCGAGCAGCAGCGCGTCCGTGTCGGTGTGCAGCAGGACGTTGGTGACCGTCTCGGAGATCAGCAGCACCGCGGAGTCGACCTGGTCGGCCGAGGTCCAGTCGTGCAGCAGCGCGCGCAGGAGCTGCCGGGCTTCGGCGACCCGCTCCGGCTCGGTCTGTGCCACGTTCAGCGCGGTGCGGCGTGCCCGACATCGCCGGGCCGGGGCGCCGTCCACGGCGTTCTGCGCCGTCCGGCACATGAGCAGCACGGCGATGTCGTCCTCGCGCCGGTCGGCCAGCGGGCCGGGCATGTGGTACGAGGAGGGGCCGTGCACGCCCTGGACCAGGGCGTCGGCGAGCGTCTCCAGATCGCCGTCGTGCTGCTCCAGGATCGTCCGGATGCGTTTCCAGCCGCTCTCCAGGTCGTGGCCGCCGGTCTCGATCAGGCCGTCGGTGCAGATCATCAACGTCTCGCCCGGCTCCAGCACGAACCGGGTCGTCGGATAGTCGGCGTCCGGGTCAATGCCCAGCGGCAGCCCGCCCGTGGTCGGCCGCTCCAGCACCGTTCCGTCCGGCATGCGTATCGCCGGGTTCGGATGCCCTGCGCGGGCCACCTCCAGCGCCCCGGACTCCGGTTCCGCCGCGACGTACAGGCAGGTCGCGAAGCGCGGGTCGTGGCCGGCGGTGATGCCGTGCAGGAAGCGGGAGGTCCGGGTGAGGACCGCGTCGGGGCGGTGTCCCTCGGCGGCATAGGCGCGCAGCGCGATCCGCAGTTGTCCCATGAGTCCGGCGGCCGTCACGTCATGGCCCTGGACGTCCCCGATGACCAGCGCGTATCTGCCGCCCGCGGGCCGGGTCCGGGAGACGGGGCCGGGCAGCGGGATGAGGTCGTACCAGTCGCCGCCGACCTGGAGCCCGCCGCCGGTCGGGACGTAGCGGGCGGCCATGGCCATGCCGGGCACCGCCGGGCCCAGCCGGGGCAGCATGGACCGTTGCAGGCCATCGGTCAGTTCCCGGGCCGACTCGGCGGCCTCGGCCCGGGACAGCGCCTGGGCGAGCATCCGGGCCACGGTGGTCAGCACGGACCGCTCGTCGGGCGTGAAGGCGACCGGGTACGTGAAGGCCGCCAGCCAGGCACCCTTCGTGCGACCGCCTGCCGTCAGCGGCAGGAACGCCCAGGAGTGCCGCCCGAACGGCTTGGCGAGCGGCCAGGTCAGCGGGTAGCGGGAGCTGTACTCCTCGGGCGAGGACAGATAGACGGCACGGCCGGTCCGCACCACGTCCACGGCCGGGTAGTCGGTGTCCAGCGGCATGTTGAAGAAGGGTGCCTCGTCGGTCAGGTGCTGCCCGTGGTGGCCGATGATCGTCAGGCGATCGCCCACCAAGGCGAACACCGCGAGCCCGTCCGGTGAGAAGCCCGGCATCGACAGGCCGGCCGCCACCCGCAGCACCTCCTCCGTGGACCGCGCCTCGGCGAGCGCCCGGCCCGCGTCCAGCAGGAACGCCTCCCGGGAGCGCCGCCAGTCGCCGTGTACCGCGCTCCGTCCCGCCGGGGTGCCCGGCACCGGTTCGGCGACCTCCTGGAGGGTGCCGATGGCGTCGTACGTCCTGTGCTCGCGGTCGACCGTGGGCTTGGACCTGCTGCGTACGGTGCGCAGGACGTGGCCCTGTTCGTCCACGATCCGGATCCGCGCCTCGGCGACCGTGCCTTCGGCCGCGGCGAGCTGGACGATCCCGGCGACCTCGTTCCAGTCGACCGGATGCATCCGGGCCCGGACCTGTGCCTCGGTGAAGGTCGACGGCTCGGCGGGATATCCGAGCAGGCGGGCGGCCTCCGCGTCCACGGTGACCAGCCCGCTCGCGGTGTCCCAGTGCCACAGGCCCGTCGCCACGGCGGCGAGGACGTCGTCCACCGTGGGCAAGGGCTCACCAGTGCGCATTGCCCTACTTTAAGAAGATTTGAGAGAAAGATGCCACTGGTCAGGGAGGTGGAAACAGGGGGCGGCCGGTCTTGGGGTGCCCGGTAGGCTTGGGGAGGGTTTCACGTGAAACCCTCCCCCGATCCGCGAAGGCTGGATGAACGACGATGCATCGGTACAGGTCCCACACCTGCGGCGAGCTCCGCGCTTCTGACGTCGGCACCGACGTCCGGCTGAGTGGCTGGCTGCACAATCGGCGCGACCTGGGCGGCATCCTCTTCATCGATCTGCGTGATCACTACGGCATCACCCAGCTCGTCGCCCGCCCCGGCACGGAGTCGTACGAGGCGCTCGACAGGCTCTCCAAGGAGACGGTGGTCCGGGTCGACGGCAAGGTCGTCTCGCGCGGCACCGAGAACGTGAACCCGGAGCTGCCGACCGGCGAGGTCGAGATCGAGGTCGGTGCGGTCGAGGTGCTGGGCGCGGCGGCCCCCCTCCCCTTCACCATCAACGCCGAGGACGGGGTCAACGAGGAGCGGCGGCTGGAGTACCGCTTCCTGGACCTGCGCCGCGAGCGCATGCACCGCAACATCATGCTCCGTACGTCGGTCATCGCGGCGATCCGGCAGAAGATGGTCGCGATGGGCTTCAACGAGATGGCGACGCCGATCCTGTCCGCCACCTCCCCCGAGGGCGCCCGCGACTTCGTCGTCCCCTCGCGTCTGCACCCGGGCAAGTTCTACGCCCTGCCGCAGGCGCCCCAGCAGTTCAAGCAGCTGCTGATGATCTCCGGCTTCGACCGCTACTTCCAGATCGCGCCGTGCTTCCGGGACGAGGACGCCCGCGCGGACCGCTCGCCGGGCGAGTTCTACCAGCTCGACGTCGAGATGAGCTTCGTCGAGCAGGAGGACGTCTTCCAGCCGATCGAGAAGCTGATGACGGAGCTGTTCGAGGAGTTCGGCGGCGGTCGTCACGTCACCTCTCCCTTCCCGCGCATCCCGTTCCGCGAGGCGATGCTCAAGTACGGCTCCGACAAGCCGGACCTGCGCGCCAAGCTGGAACTGGTCGACCTCACCGATGTCTTCGAGGGCTCGGAGTTCAAGGCGTTCGCGGGCAAGCACGTGCGTGCCCTGCCAGTGCCGGACGTGGCCGCGCAGCCCCGCAAGTTCTTCGACCAGCTCGGCGACTTCGCCGTCGCGCAGGGCGCCAAGGGTCTGGCCTGGGTGCGGGTCGCCGAGGACGGGTCGCTGTCCGGTCCGATCGCGAAGTTCCTCACCGAGGAGAACGTCACCGAGCTGACCAAGCGGCTCTCGCTGGCGGCCGGTCACGCCGTGTTCTTCGGCGCGGGCGAGTTCGACGAGGTCTCGAAGATCATGGGCGCGGTGCGGGTCGAGGCCGCCAAGCGCGCCGGGCAGTTCGAGCAGAACGTCTTCCGCTTCTGCTGGATCGTCGACTTCCCGATGTACGAGAAGGACGAGGAGACCGGCGCGATCGACTTCTCGCACAACCCGTTCTCCATGCCGCAGGGCGGCCTGGAGGCCCTGGAGACCCAGGACCCGCTGGACATCCTGGGATGGCAGTACGACATCGTCTGCAACGGCGTCGAGCTGTCGTCCGGTGCCATCCGGAACCACGAGCCGGACATCATGCTCAAGGCGTTCGAGATCGCGGGCTATGCGCGGGAGACGGTGGAGGAGAAGTTCGCGGGCATGCTCCGCGCCTTCCGCTTCGGCGCCCCGCCGCACGGCGGCATCGCCCCGGGCGTCGACCGCATCGTCATGCTGCTCGCGGACGAGCCGAACATCCGCGAGACGATCTCCTTCCCGCTCAACGGCAACGCGCTGGACCTGATGATGGGCGCGCCGACGGAGCTGGAGGAGACCCGGCTGAAGGAACTGCACCTGTCGGTGCGCAAGCCGCAGCCGAAGTAGCTACAGGAGTCGCAGTCGTCGCAGGCGTCACACGACGCGAGGGGCCGGGAACCACCACGGTTTCCGGCCCTTCTCGCTGTCCCGCCACGACCCGGCCGCCGAGCGGGTGATGTCAGCGCTGGTCGCTGTCCTGGCCCGGGTAGCGAGGCAGCGCCTGGGTCGAGATGGTCCAGTCGCCGATGGTGACGTCCTCGCCGTAGACGAAGTCCTTGCGGGTGGCGTAGCGGGGACCGTCGGGGGTGGGGTGGATGTCGGTGAGGACGGCGCCGGTACCGGTGCGGGGGTCGAAGACCGCGTAACGGCCGCCGTCGACGCGTTGGCGGGTACGGCGGAGGTAGCCGTGGTCCTGGAGTTCGTTGAGGGCGGCGGCGATACGGGTCGGGCCCTCGGGGAAACGGGCGGCGAGCGTCTTGATGTCGACCGGGGCGCCGGTGGGGAGGGACTGGATGTGGCATGCCAGTCCGATGGCGAGCAGGGACAGCTCGCGGTGCTGGGTCAGGTGGTTGACGATCACCGTGAAGTGGGTGGAATGGCGGGCGTTGTCGTGGATGACTCCGCCGGGGCGCCCATTCCGGTGCCGGTCCGGGTGGTTTTTGCCCGGGATACGGGACTCGGAGTGCGGGGGCGCGCTAGGGTTTTCAGTGTCCATCAGGAAGGTGTCTCTTCCTCGGTGGTCAGGCCCTCGCCGTGGGATGCCAGTCCCGGCGGGGGCCGTCGCATGTGTCCGGTCGTTCTGATGTGTGGTTGCTCTGTCGTGCGGTCGTTCCGTGTCGCTTGCGCTGAGCCTAGGGCAGGCAACCGGGCCCGAATCCAGCCGAGTTGGACATATTCACTCTCGGGAGTGAGTTTGCGCGGCGGGTGTGCGAGCGGGCGTGCGGGAGGGAGGGGTGGGGCTTGGCGGGGTTTCTTTCTCCCGTGTTTCTTGGGAAGAGCGCCGGTCGCACCGGAACGCGGTCCGCCGTGTTCCGGTACGGAGAGTCCGAGTCCGGCACGGTCGGGCGAGGGCGAGGTGGTGAGCGCCGTGCCTCAGGTGGGGGCGGGGCCGGCCGTGTGTCTCAGCAGGCACAGCGAAGCCCGGTGGGTCAGGTGACGCCACCGGGCCTTTTCGCCTGTCTGGAGGTTATGCGGGCTCGCCGCCGAAGCGCTCCTTGTAGGTCTCCAGGTCGTCGTCCGTCAGCTTGGCGAACAGGACCGGCGGGACCGTGAAGGGGGTGCCCGCGGGGACCGAGGTGAGGGAACGGGCCTCGTCCGCGGTGACCCAGGCCGCCGTGTCGTCCGTCAGGGAGAAGGCCGAGCGCATGGCGGCCGACGCCGACGGGATGATCGGCTCCGAGACCACCGCGTACAGGTGGATCAGGTTCATCGCCGTGCGCAGCGTCAGGGCCGCGCCGTCCTGGTCGGTCTTGATCTCCAGCCAGGGGGCCTTCTCCTCCAGGTAGGAGTTGCCGGCCGACCACAGTGCGCGCAGGGCGGCCGCCGCCTTGCGGAACTGGAGGGATTCCATCTGCTGCTCGTACTCCGCGAGCAGCCGGGCGATCTCCTCGCCCAGTTTCGCCTCCGCCTCGCCCGGCTCGCCGCCCGCCGGGACCTGTTCGCCGAAGCGCTTCTTCGAGAAGGACAGCACACGGTTGACGAAGTTGCCGAGGGTGTCGGCCAGGTCCTTGTTCACCGTGGCCGTGAAGTGCTCCCAGGTGAAGGACGAGTCGTCCGACTCGGGGGCGTTGGCGATCAGGAAGTAGCGCCAGTAGTCGGCCGGGAGGATCTCCAGGGCCTGGTCCGTGAAGACGCCCCGCTTCTGCGAGGTGGAGAACTTGCCGCCGTAGTACGTCAGCCAGTTGAACGCCTTGACGTAGTCGACCTTCTTCCACGGCTCACGGACGCCGAGTTCGGTGGCCGGGAACATCACCGTGTGGAAGGGGACGTTGTCCTTCGCCATGAACTCCGTGTAGCGGACGTCGGTGTCGACGTCGTACCACCACGCCTTCCAGTCGCGGTTCTCCGGGTCCCGGTCCGCCCACTCCTTCGTCGCGCCGAGGTACTCGATCGGGGCGTCGAACCAGACGTAGAAGACCTTGCCCTCCGCCGCCAGCTCCGGCCAGGTGTCGGCCGGCACCGGGACGCCCCAGTCCAGGTCGCGGGTGATCGCGCGGTCGTGCAGGCCCTCGGTCAGCCACTTGTGGGCGATGGAGGACGCCAGCTGCGGCCAGTCCTTGTCGTGCCGGGCCACCCACTCGCGGACCTCGTTCTCCAGCTTCGACTGGAGGAGGAAGAGGTGCTTGGTCTCGCGGACCTCCAGGTCCGTGGAGCCCGAGATCGCCGAGCGGGGGTTGATCAGGTCGGTCGGGTCGAGCACCCGGGTGCAGTTCTCGCACTGGTCGCCGCGGGCCTTGTCGTAGCCGCAGTGGGGGCAGGTGCCCTCGACATAGCGGTCGGGGAGGAAACGGCCGTCGGCGGGCGAGTAGACCTGGCGGATCGACCGCTCCTCGATGAACCCGTTCTCGTTGAGGCGGCGGGCGAAGTGCTGGGTGATCTCCCGGTTCTGGACGCTGGAGCTGCGGCCGAAATAGTCGAAGGACAGCCCGAAACCGTCGTAGACCGCTTTCTGGGCGTCATGCGCCTGCGCGCAGAACTCGGCCACCGGGATGCCCTGCTCCTTGGCGGCCAGCTCCGCGGGGGTGCCGTGCTCGTCGGTCGCGCAGATGTAGAGGACGTCGTGGCCGCGCCGGCGCAGGTAGCGGGAGTACACGTCCGCCGGGAGCATGGACCCCACCATGTTGCCCAGGTGCTTGATCCCGTTGATGTACGGAAGGGCGCTGGTGATGAGGTGTCGAGCCATCGCGGGCTGCTCCCAAGTCGCTACGTGGGGTGACGGATGGTCGTTTCTCCGGCCGTCTCCGTCTGTTTACGAACCTTGAAATCGTAGCCGACACGCGTACGCCGCCCGCCTCCCGTTTCTACGGGTGGGAGGCGGGCGGCGTCGGGTGATCGCGGAAGGGTGGCTCCGGGGCGGTCCGGTCCGTGGCGGTCCGGGGGCCCACTCCGGTCCGGGGCTACGGCCGCCAGGTGGCCAGTACGCCCTCGTACAGCTCCGTGTCCGTCAGCTCGCGGGGGGTGGGGCCGGCGTGGAAGAAGGACGCGTTGCCGGTCTTCAGCTTGCGGAGATAGTCGAACGCCTTGTTGTCGTGCTCACCGAAGGCGACGAAGGAGAAGAAGACGGAGGGGTGGTTCGTCGCCGCCGCCGCGAGCGACTGGGTCGCGGGGGTCTTGGCGTCGGGGGCGCCGTCCGTCTGGAACACGACCAGCGCGGGGAGGGGTGCGTCGGTGCCGGTGGCCGCGGCTGCCTGTGTGGCCTTCTCGTGGTGGGCGAGCACGGCCTCCACGGCGGCGTGGTAGCTGGTACGGCCCATCCGGCCGAGGGTGCCGTGGACCTCGTCGATCCGGTTCTCGAACTCGGTGAGGGTGAGGTCGGTGGTGCCGTCCACCTCCGTGGAGAAGAAGACGACGTGGACCGTGGCCTCGGGGTCGAGGTGGGCGGCGAGTGCGAGGGTCTGCTCGGCGATGGCCTGGGCGGAGCCGTCCTTGTAGTACGGGCGCATGGAGGCGGAGCGGTCGAGTACGAGGTAGAGCTTCGCTCGGGTGCCGGTGAGGTCGGTTTTGGTGAGGGTTTCCGCGGCGGAGCGGTAGGCGGTGGCCAGGCTCGGGGCGATGGTGACTGCGTCGGCTTGGGGGGTGGACGCCTCGGCTTCGCCCTCGCCGGCCCCGTGCCCACCCGCACCATCCGTGGCGGGTTCGTCGTCGGGTGCGGGTGACGCCAGTGGGGCGGTCTCACCGTCGGCGGCTGCGGGGTCGGCCGCCTCCGGCTCCTCCGGGTGGTCCGAGTCGGCCGGGTTCTCCGGGTGGTCCGAGTCGTTCGAGACGTTCGCGTCGTGCGGTACGTCGTTCTGGGTGGCCGTCGGTTCGTCGGCCGAGGTGGTGGCCGGTGCCGCGACCGGGGCGGTGGCCGGGGTCGGGACGGTGGCCGGGGGCGCGTCGTCCGGTTCGGGGGCGGGGGTCGCCTCCGCCGCCGCGGGTTCGGGTTCGGGCGTGGGTTCGGGCTCGGGTTCCGGCTCGGATGTGGGTGCGGGGGCGGGTGCGGCCTGGGGTGCGGTCGCCGGCTCCGGTTCCGGTGCCTGGGCTGCCTCGGGCTCGGGCTCGGGTGCCTGCTCTGCCTGGGGCTCGGGGGCCGGTGCCTGTTCTGCCTGGGGCTCGGGGGCGGGCGCCTGCTCCGGGGCGGGCTCCGTGGTCGTCGCGGCGACCGGCGCGGGCTCGGCTGTCGGCTCGGCTGTCGGCTCCGCCGGGGTGTCGACCGCGTCGGCTGTGGCCTGTGCGTCGGGGGTGGCCTGCGTGTCCTGTGCGTCGTGGGTGGCCAGGGCATCGTCCGTGGCGGCCGTGGCAGGGGTGTTCTCTGCATCGTCCGTGCCGGCCGGGGCAGGAGTGTCCTCTGCGCCGACCGCTTCGGCCGTGGCCTGCGTCGCCTCGGATTCCGTGTCCTGCGCGTCGACCGTGGACGCGGTGTCGTCCGCGCCGACCGTCTCCGGCGTGGCCTGCGTGTCCTGCGCGGTGGTTTCGGCTTCCGTGGCCTGCGCGTCGGGGGTGACCGGGGCATCGTCCACGTCGACCGCGTTCTGCGTGGCTTCGGCTGCCGTGTCCGGCTCGTCCTGCTCGTCCTGCTCGTCCTGCGCGTCGACCGTGGTCGGGGCATCGTCCGCGTCGGCCGTGGCCGGGGCGGTCTCCGCGTCGGTGGTCGGCTCCGGTTCGGCGGTCGCCCGTTCTGCCTGGGGCGCTGCCTCGGGCTGCGGCGCGGGCTCCGTAACCGGCGTTTCCACAACCGGCGTTTCCACGGCCGTCGGCGGCTCGGGGGCCGGTTCCGTTTCTTCTGCCGGGCGGGCCGGGCGGGGGACCGTGACGTGGTCGAAGGCCGCTGCCACCAGGTCGTGTTCCGACGGTTCCGACGTTTCCGACGGTTCCGGCTGACGCGGTTCCGGGACCTGGGCCGTGACCGGGGCAGGGGCGGAGGCAGCGGAAGGAGCAGCGGAAGAGTCGGGAGAAGAGTCGGGAGAAGAGTCCGTGGAAGCAGCCGCAGAAGAAGCCGTGGCAGGCTGTTCCGGCTTCGGCTCCTGTGGGGGGATCCGCTCCGCCTGCCCGGCGGCCCGGTCCTCATCCCGTGAAGGCAGTTGCTCTGCACCCTCTGCCTCGGCCGCGCGCCCCTTGCGTGATCGGCCGAATGCGTTCCGCAGGAGAGTGAGAATGCCCATGTGCGCAACCCTTCGCGTGAGTTATGCCCGTCAATCCCTGGCCAGGACGGACACGTAAGGTTAGCGGGCCGGGGTGGTGATCTTGGGAAGGGGCGAGGGGGACGCCGGCGTCCCTGTCAACGCTTCCGCACCCACCCGCGCAACGCCCTTTCGGGCCCACGGGGTTCACCCATCGTTCATCCAGCGGCTGTCCATCCGCACACACATCCCCATACCGTCACGCCCATACCAAAGGCTTGCAAGGGGAGAGTAAAGTGCGCAATCTGCTGCCGGTCATCAGCTCGCATCCGGGTGGGCGGTCCGCCATGACCTGCCGTTTCCGGTGTGGTGACGCCTGCTTCCACGAGGTGCCCAACACCAGCTCCAACGAGTACGTCGGCGATGTCATCGCCGGTGCCCTGAGCCGTCGTGGCGCGCTGCGGGCCGCCGCCGCGGTGACCGTGGCCGCCGCGGCCGGTTCCGCCGTCGTCGGCGGTGCCCCGCAGGCCGCCGCCGCGGAGGCGCAGCACGGCACACCCGGCAAGCCGGGCAAGCCCCAGCAGGGAGCCCGCGGGCTGCGGTTCACCCCGGTCGCCCCGAACACCGCCGACGCCGTCACCGTGCCCGACGACTACCAGCAGAACGTCGTCATCCGTTGGGGAGAACCGATTCTGCGCGGCGCGCCCGCCTTCGACCCGGAGCACCAGACGGCCGCCGCGCAGGCCGGGCAGTTCGGGTACAACAACGACTTCCTCGCCCTGCTGCCGGTTCCCGGCGAGCACGACCGGCAGCTGCTCGTGGCCAACCACGAGTACACGGACGAGGTACTGATGTTCCGCGGGTACGACGCCGCCAACCCCACCCGGCAGCAGGTCGAGGTCGCCTGGGCGGCGCACGGGCTGTCGGCCGTCGTCGTGGCGGAGGACCGCAGGAGCGGGAAGCTCACCGTCGTGAGCCGGCACCACCTCAACCGGCGGATCACCGCGACCAGCGAGTTCAAGCTCACCGGCCCTGCCGCCGGGTCGAGCCTGCTGAAGACCTCCGCCGACCCGACCGGCCGCAAGGTGCTCGGCACCCTCAACAACTGCTCCGGCGGCACCACCCCGTGGGGCACCACGCTGCACGGCGAGGAGAACTTCAACCAGTACTTCGCGAACGCGGGCCGGACCACGGACGCGCGCTACGGCATCGGCACCGGCGCCACCGAGCGCAAGTGGGAGCGGTTCGACAAGCGGTTCGACATCGCGCAGGAGCCCAACGAGGTCCACCGGTTCGGGTACGTCGTCGAGTTCGACCCGTACGACCCCACCTCCACGCCCCGCAAGCACACCGCGCTCGGCCGGTTCAAGCACGAGGCGGCGACCGTGCGGATGACGTCGGACGGCCGTCCCGTCGTGTACACGGGCGACGACGAACGCTTCGACTACTTCTACAAGTTCGTCGGCAGCAAGCGGATGAAGCACGGCAACAGCCGCTCCGCGCGCGAGCACAACCTCACGCTGCTGGACGAGGGCACCCTGTACGTCGCGAGGCTCACCGGCGACTCGCCCGCGAGCGACATCGACGGCACCGGCAAGCTCCCCGCCGACGGCGAGTTCGACGGCAGCGGGACCTGGATCCCGCTGGTCACCGCCACCGAGCACGGCGCCGTCTCGCACGTCGAGGGCATGACCGTGGAGGAGGTCCTGGTCTTCACGCGGCTGGCCGGTGACAAGGTGGGCGCCACCAAGATGGACCGCCCGGAGGACATCGAGCCGTCGCCGCAGTCCGGCAAGGTGTACGTCGCGCTCACCAACAACACCAACCGCGGCAAGGCCGGTTACGCGGCGCCCGACGAGGCCAACCCGCGCACCAACAACAAGCACGGGCACATCCTCGAACTCACCGAGAAGAGCAACCGCGCGGACGCCACGTCCTTCGCCTGGTCGGTGTTCCTGGTCGCCGGTGACCCGGCCGACCCGGCCACTTACTTCGCGGGCTTCCCGAAGGACAAGGTCAGCCCGATCTCCTGCCCGGACAACGTGGCCTTCGACCCGCACGGCAACCTGTGGATCTCCACCGACGGCAACGCGCTCGGCACCCACGACGGCCTGTTCGGCGTCGCCACCAAGGGCGACCGGCGCGGTGAGCTGAAGCAGTTCCTGACCATGCCGAACGGCGCCGAGACCTGCGGTCCGATCGTGCAGGACCGGCGCGTCCTGGTCGCCGTGCAGCACCCGGGCGAGATCGACGGGGCGTCGGTGGAGAAGCCGGCGAGCGCCTGGCCGGACGGACCCGGGAAGATCACGCGGCCCGCCGTGGTCGCGGTGTGGCGCACGGACGGCGGCGACATCGGCGTCTGACCCGCACACCGGAGGGCGTGTACACCGCCAGGGCGTGCTCGCCGCCCTGGCGCACGCCCTCCGGTACGTACGGCGTGTACGGTGCGTAACGTCCCGTGATTCCCTCCGCCTGGCCGCCTGGCCGCCTGGCCGCCTGGCCGCTGGGCGTCGGCCGCCGACCGCCTGGGTGCCGCTGTGCACCCCCGGCGTGGCGGCGGGCTCACGTCCTCATGCCCTCACGCCCCCGGTGTGGCGGTGGGCCCGCCTGGCGGCCAGCGTCCGCCGACCCCCGCTTCGGCCTGGGCGGTCTCGTCCTCGAACGGGGTCAGGGGCTCCGGGTAGCGGGTCTGCGGGCGGACCGGCAGGTCACGGGCCCGAGCGGACGGCAGCCGGACGTTCCGGGTCAGCCAGGTGACCAGGGCCACCGCGAGGCCCAGGCCCACCAGCAGCCAGGAGACCGTGCGCAGGGTGGCCGTGAGGGCGTCGTAGACGGCGCCGACGGCCGCCCGCGAGATGTCCGCGGGCACGTCGGCGAGGGTGAGGCGGCGGCCGATGGCGAGGGCGACGCCGAGCAGGGCGCCGCCCAGGGCCGTGCCGAGCGCGGTCGCGGTGATCGCGCGACGGCGGTGGACGGCGAGGGCGATCCCGGCGACGGCGAAGGCGACGGCCGCGACGGGGAGCCAGAAGCCGGCGACTTCGAGCACGTGGAATCCCTTCCGGAGGGGGGCCAGTTCCTGTGCGGGGAGTACGGCGAACGTGGTGTGCTCGACCGGGATCCGGTTGGCGAGCGGCATGTGGTCCTCGGCGAGCTGTCGTTTGACCTGGGCGGTGACGGGCGCGAGATCGACGGTGACCGGTTCGTCGAGGTAGTCGTCCTCGGTCTCCTCGCCGCGCAGGGCGCGCAGCACCGCGTCATGGGTGGCCCGGTTGCCCTCTTCCCAGGCGAGTCGGAAGGCGCGGGTCTGGGTGAAGGAGTGCACCGCGTCGTGCACGAAGGGTCCGACGGCGCCCCGCACCGGGCGGACGTCGAGTTTCTGGTCGACCTCACGCATGATTCCGGCGCCGACGGTGTCCGCGACCGCGTTGCGCACGTCAGGGTCGGCGGCGAGCGGCGCCATCGTCGTGACGTACCGGCCGGTGTCGGCGAGTCCGTACGCCGCCCAGGCCGCCAGTGCGCCGAACGGCACGAGCAGGCAGGACAGGGCGATCAGCGCCGCCGACAGGGCGTTCCTGAGACGTGGGGGCACTCTGCCAGCCAACGGCCTTCGGGCGCGGGTCGCGAGCGGTAAGCCGCCATTCGGGTGGTGTTCGGAGCGTACGGGGGGTCTTTCGGCGGCCCAGCGGATGTGGGTCACCGGATGCCGTTGCGCCCAGGTGCGGAGGCGCGGATACGGAGGTGCGGGTGCCGTTGCGCGCATGCCGTTCAGCGGATGCGGTGCCCCTGGGCGTCCTCGTGTGTGTAGTACCGGTAGAAGATGATGATGAACGCGACCGCCGCGATGATCAGTGACAGACCGGCGCTGCGCAGCACGGACGGCGCGGACGCGGACTGGTTGAACAGGAAGCCGAAGGCGATGCCGGTGAAGGCGGCCCACAGCAGTGCGTGCAGTTCCCGCCGCAGGCGCGGGGCGAGGGCCTGGACGCCCAGGTACACCAGGATGAAGGCGATCGCGGTCACGAAGCCGAACAGGATGTTCCAGCCGGTGATGGGTCCGCCGAAGCGCCGGTTGGCCGCGGCCCAGTAGCCGTAAGCGAGTCCGAGCAGCACGGGGAAGGCCAGCCGGGCCAGTGCGTGGGTGTGCCCGCTGAAGATGTCGGGTGTCCGGTGGGTCTGGGGTTCGTGGGCCTGGGGTCCGTGGGCCGCCGCCTGGGACCTGTCCCCGGGCGCGGATGCCGCATGAGCCATGAGAGCGCTCCTTTCCTCTCCACCCCCGTATCTCTCCACCCCTCCGTAACTCCCCACCCCTCCTTTCTCTCCTTCACCCCCTGCTGTCCAGGGCACACCTGGGTCGACGGCCCGGCAAGTCGTGCGGACCGGGTGCCCGGATGCGGTCGGTGCCCGCTCATGTTTCGCTGAAACCCATGAAAGGCGGGCCGGGCGCGTGACCGACGAGGAGCTACCGCCGCGGCAACTGCTGCGGATCCGCGGGTACAGCGTCGCGTGGCTGCTGCCGCTCCTGCTGCTGGTCCTGATCATCCTGGGTGACGTCTACACCCACCAGCGGTTCCGGATCATCACCTGGATCGTCCTCGTGCCCGGGACGGCCGCCGCGATCTGCGGGGTGTGGACCACGGCCGGCTTCGCCGTCGTCGCGCTGCTCGCCTACTTCCTCGTGGACATCGCCTGGCCGCTCCAGTACCGGGCGGGCCTGGCGGATTTCGTGCTGGTCGCCGTCGGTGGCGGCCTGGCCACGCTGGCGTGCGCGTTCCGGCTGGGCGTCGAGCGCCGGATGCTGCACATGCGGGACGTCGTCGAGATCACCCGCCGTACCGTGCTGCGCCAGCTCCCCGCGACCTGGGCCGGGCTGGAGAACGCCGCCGTCTACCTGACCGCGGACACCGACGCCCGCGTCGGCGGCGACTTCTACGACATCCAGCCCGGCCCCTACGGCTCCCGTGTCCTGGTCGGCGATGTGCAGGGCAAGGGCCTGGGCGCGGTGGCCACGGCCGCCGCGCTGCTCAGCTCCTTCCGGGAGGCCGCGTACCACGAGCCGGGCCTCGCGGACGTCGCCGCCCGTCTGGAGACCCGGATGCAGCGCCACGGCCGGCATGCCGCCGCGCTGGGCCGGGGCGCCGACGGGGAGCGGTTCGCCACCGCCCTGCTGATCGGCTTCCCCGTCCGTGAGTCGGGTTACGTGGGGATCGTCAACTTCGGCCATGAACCCCCGCTGGCCGTCCGCGCCGGCGGGGTGCGGCTGCTGTCGCTCGGTGAGGGGCTGCCGCTCGGCATGAGCGAGTTCGCGGACGGACCGCCGCGGGTGCACCGGGTATCGCTGGCCGCCGACGAGACCCTGCTGCTGGTGACCGACGGGGTGACCGAGGCCAGGGACGGCACCGGGGCGTTCTATCCGCTGGCGACGGAGGTGGCCAGGGCGGTGGCCGAGGACCCGCGCACCGCCGATCCGGCGCGGCTGGCGGCGATGGTGCGGGACGGCACACTGCGGCACACCGGTGACCGGCTCGGCGACGACACGACGGTTTTCGCGGTGCGACGGATGGCGGGCTGGCGCCCGGAACGGCTCCCCGTAAGGGGACGATTGCGTCCCTGAGACCCTTCTTTGCACCGGTAGCGCATATCGTGCTGCCGTAGGTGATCGACAGGGGAGGGACGATGCCCGGAACCGTGCTGCTGCTCGCGGCCTCGCCGATGGGCCGGGGGCGCCTGGTCGACGCTGCCTCCGTGCTCCCCGTTCTCGCGGCCGTCGCACCCGACGTGCTCGCCGGCACGGACACCGCCAACGTGGTCGAACTCGCCGATCCGCTGGAGCCGCAGGCCGTACTGACCAGGCTGCGCGCCGCCGCGGCGGCCCCCGGCCCGCTGACCGTGTTCGTCACCGGTCAGCTCCAGCTCGACCGGCGCCAGCACCTGCCGCATCTGGCGCTGGCCCGCACCACCCCGGCGACCGTCCGCTACACGGCCTTCCCCTGGCACTGGATCCGCGAGGAGCTGCGGCTGCGCCCGTCCGGCACGACCGCCCTCGTCGTCGATCTGCACGCGGACGCCGAGACCTGGCAGCACCTGCGGTCCACGCCGCTCGACTCGGGACGCAGCAACCCGGTGCACGGCCGGATCGCGCCGCCCCCGGCCCGGCGCACTCTCGCCGCGCCGTCGTACATGAAGGCGGTGGCGACGGTGTTGCGCAGCGGGCACCGGCCGCCGCTCGACCAGTTGCACCAGGGGGTGGTGGCCCGTCTCGGGGAGGAGATGGCGGGCGACATCCTGCTGACGGCGCCGGCCGTGACGGGCGGCGATCCGCACGCCGCGATCTCCGCCGCCGTGCAGGCCGGACGGCACGCCGAGGCCGACGCGCTGGCCGCGGAGTGGGAGCAGACCGCGGTACGGGCGTACGGGCCGGGCGCCGAGGACGCGCTGCACTGGACCGAGGTCCGTGCGGACCTCGCGATGTTCGCGGGGGACCCGGTGCGCAGTTGCCGCACCTGGCTGGCCGTGGCGAGCGCCCGCCTGGCGGCCGGCCAGAGCGCCGACGCGCCCGCCGTGGAGGCGGCCGTGGACCGGGCCCACCACCAGTGGGGCCGCATCGAGGACCCGGCGCCGGCTCGTGAACTCGGGCCCGCGCTGGCGGAGTTGCGGCTGCGGGTGCCAGGGCGCAGACAGGGCGCCCTGGACCACATCCAGCAACAGCTGCGCCAGTTGCAGACACAGGGCTGAACCGGCCACCGGTCCTCGCCTGCTACAAGAAACGCTTCGTGGCCCCGCGACCATCAAGGTGGCGGGGCCACGAAGCCCAGACCTGACGTGCTGACGTGCTCAGCGGTGCTAGTTGGTGAAGGTGAAGTACTTCCAGCCGCCGTACGTCGTGGAGTTCACCGAGTCGCCCGAGCCGCCCTTGACGTAGGCCGAGCGCACCCGGAAGCGCCAGCCGACGTCCGACGCGTGGTTGCCGGTCAGGGTGATCTTGGCGACGCCGGAGGTGCCGAGCCCGAAGTACTGCGAGTCGCCCGAGTACCACCGGCCCTGGTAGTACACCTGGTAGTCCATGCGCTCGTCGCGGCCCGGGTAGTACGACATCTTCGTCGTGAACAGCGGGTTCTTGGTCTTGTGGAAGAAGTAGTAGGTGTGGCTCCACGCGCTCTTGGTCTTGTACTGGCCGCTGAGCGAACTGGACACGCTCACCCTGGCGCCGACCGTGCTCGTCACCGTCCGCGACCCGTAGCGGGCGTCGCCCGCGAACTTCGCGGTGACCTTGGCATCCCGGGTCAGGTCCAGGGTGACGGACAGGTTCCCGCTGGAGTTGACCGTGCCGGACTTCACCAGCTTGTTGGGCTTGTCCCCGCCGTACGGGTCGGCCCAGATCTCCACCTTGCGGTTCTTGTACGTCGTCCCGAGGTGCGCCGTGAACTTCACGTCGGCGCCGTACGCGAACACCTTGTGGTTGTTGTTCAGGGTCAGCGTCGGCGTGACACGGGAGACGTTGACGGCGTCCGAGCCGGAGCCGGCCGCGTGGTCGGCGTCGCCCGCGTAGGCGGCCTTGTACGTCACCTTGCCGCCGGCCGGCGGGGTGTCGGTGAAGGAGAAGGTGCCGTCGGCCTTGACCGTCACCGAGGGCAGGGTCTTGCCCTTCGGGGACTCCAGGTCGGTCCGGGTGACGGTGAGTTTGGCACCGGCCGGGAGCGCGATCGTCGAGGTCACCTTGCCGGTGACGGTCAGTTGCTTGGCGCGCGGCGCCGACGTCGGGGCGTTCACCTTGATGGTGGTGACCGCCTTGGCCGGGGCGTTGTACTCGCGCAGGGAGTACACGCCCTCGCTGTTGCGGCTCACCGCGAACAGGCGGCTGCCGTCCGGGGAGAACGCCAGACCGGCGGGGGCGACGAGGTCGGAGCCGCTGGAGTTGCCGGTGCTGGGGAGATCGTACGTCCGCACGGCCTCGCTGCGGCCCGGCCGGAAGACGTAGACGTCCGGGTCGTACGAGGCGTCGCTGCCGCCCGCGACCGTACCGTCGGGCGCGATGGCGACCGCGTTCGGGTAGGCGGTGCTGGTGTACTTGCCGTCCTCGGTGAGGTCGGCGGTCTTGAACACCTGGTGGTAGTACGGCCATCCGCTGGCCACCACGACGTCCTTGCCGTCCGGGGTCACCTTGAGGTCCCGGAGGTTGCTGCCGGCATCGGTGCCGCCCAGCCTGGTGGCGGTGCCCGAGGAGACGTCGTACGAGGTGATGGCGGACGGGCTCATGCCGGGCTGGCCCGCGACCAGGATGTCGGAGCCGGGTGCCGCGTCCAGGATCGGCGCCGAGTACGAGCTGCCCTGACCGAGGGTGACGTCATGCTGCTCGCCGGCCAGGTCGACGGAGCCGATGTTGCCCGCCGCGCCGTCGCCGTAGCCGAACCACAGCTTGCCGCCCGCGAGGGCGACGCTCAGCGGCTTGTCGCCGACCGCGTAGCGGGTGGTCTCGGTGTCGGTCGCGGTGTCGATGACGGCGATGGCGTCCAGGTCCTCCACGGCCGCGTAGAGCGTGCCGGAGTCGGCGGACAGTTCAAGGCCGTGGACACCGGAGAGGTCGGTGGTGAGCTGCTTGACGACGGTGCCCGCGTAGTCGGTGACAACGATCTTGCCGTTGCTCGGATCGCTGATGAAGACCTGCTGGTGGGCGCCGTCCACCACGATGTCACCGGTCGACTTGACCGGCAGGGTCTTGCTGGTGTCGGCATACGCCGGAGCGGCGGCGAGCGCCGCCGAGCTGAAGAGGACCGCCAGGGTGGTGGCGGCCGTGAGAGAGGTGCGCATACGCACGCTGATTCGAACCCCCCGGATCGAAAACGAAGGTGAAGGCAGGCATCTGGGCGCCACGGAGCACGGCAGCTGTGTGACTCCCCTGTGAGCCGTGTGTGGCGAATGTGAGAAGACTAGGTGGCGAAGCCTAAGTCATGCCACCGACAAAAACGCCAGCGCCCCCGACACCAGGGTCTGCACCCCGGGAGCGACCGTGGACAGGTCGGGCGCGAACCGCGGACTGTGGTTGCTCGGCACCGCCTGGAACTTCTCCGCGAAGTCCACGCCGGGCGCCTGCGCCCACACCTCGGCCGGGGTGGTGGTCACGAACCAGTACGCGTACGGGATCGAGCCGACCGCGAGCCGCCCGAAGTCCTCGCTGCCCATCGCCGGACCGGTGTCGACCACCTTCGTCGGCCCGAACACCTCACCGTGCACGGCGGCGACCAGCCGGTCGGTGTCCACGTCGTTGACCGTGGCGGGGAAGTGGTCCCCCAGGGTCACCTCCGGCTCGCGCGGGCAGCCGGCCGCCCGGCACTCCCCGTCCGCGATGCGCCGGATCGCGGCCAGCATCCGCTGCCGTACCTCCTCCGACTGCGTCCGCAGGTTCAGGGCGATGCGCGCCTCGGACGGGATGATGTTGTGCCGGGTGCCCGCCTCTATGCGGCCGACGGTCAGTACGGCCGGTTCGCCCGCGGCGATCTCCCGGGAGACCACGGTCTGCAACCGGGTGACGAGATACGCGGCCGTCACCACCGGGTCGACCGTCGTCTCCGGCCGCGAGCCGTGTCCGCCGCGCCCGTGCACCACGATGTCGACGTCCGTGGCGGCCGACAGGACCAGCCCCGGCACGTGCGGGTACAGCCCCGCGATGCCGGGCGCCGCGTGCTGCCCCAGCAGGACGTCGGGCCGGGGGAAGCGCTCGTACAGCCCGTCGGCCACCATCCGGTCGGCGCCCTGCCCGTTCTCCTCGGCGGGCTGCCCGACCGCCACCACCGTCCCCGCCCACGTCTCCCGCCCGGCGGCCAGCGCGGCGGCGGCCCCGGCCAGCCAGGTGACGTGCAGATCGTGCCCGCAGGCGTGCATCACGCCGTCGTGCCGGGACGCGTACGGCAGCCCGGTCTCCTCCTGGACGGGCAGCGCGTCCAGGTCCGCCCGCAGCAGCACGGTCGGCCCCTCCCCGTTGCGCAGCACCCCGACCACCCCGGTGCCGCCGACCCCCTCGGCCGTCTCGAACCCGGCCGCCCGCAGCCGCCCGGCCAGCTTCCTGGCGGTCCGGCGCTCCCCCAGGGACAGCTCGGGGTGCCGGTGCAGGTCCTGGTAGAAGTCCTCCAGGGCGGGGACGGGGAGGTCGGCGGTGAGGTCGCGGGTGAGCCGGGCGGCAGGGGAGGGCCCGGGAGCGCTCGCAGCGGCGGTCATGCAAGCAGCGTAGGCATTTTCCCCGTTCACGCCACTGGAGCGCAGTCGGGTGACTACTCTGGGCAACCGATCGGACACAAGGACGTGACGACGCGCGGCGTCGGCTTGGAGGTGTCTCCAGCATGGTGCATATCCGTCAACTCGACCCCGGCGCCTCGCCGTTGGACTACTTCGGCTACGAGCTGCGCAGAAAACGCGAGGAAGCGGGGCTCACACAGAAGGAGCTGGGCGGGGCCATCTTCTGCACCGGCTCACTGGTCGGCCAGATCGAGACCACACTGAAGGTACCGACGCGGGAGTTCGCCGAACGGGTCGACGCGGCCCTGATGACGGACGGGTCCTTCTCGCGGTTGGTGGGGCTGGTACTGCGCAGCCAACTGCCGCACTGGTTCCAGCCGTACGCGGAGATGGAGGCGAAGGCGGCGTATATCTCGACGTACCAGGCGCAGATGGTCTATGGCCTTCTACAGACCGAGGCGTACGCCCGCGCAGTTCTCGCGACAGGTGTGCCGGACAAGCTCGATGAGCTACTTGCCGCGAGGATGGAACGGCAGCGCATCCTGGAGTGCGAACAGCCACCCCTGACCTGGGTGATCCTGGACGAAGCGACGCTTCACAGGCCCATCGGAAGCCGTCAGATCATGCGCGAGCAACTCGCTCACCTGTTGACCTTCCTCGACCGCAAATGGGTGCGCATCCAGGTGTTGCCATTTGACGTCGGCGAACACGTGAGCCTCATCGGCTCGTTCAACGCGCTGCGCTTTGATGACCACCCGGACGTTGTGTACACCGAGGACCTGATCTCGGGGCACATGACGCCCAATCCAAGCACTGTCAGGGAAGCCGCACTCCGTTACTCTCACTTGCAGGCGTCCGCTCTCTCCGTGGAGGATTCGGCGGCACTGATCACCCGCGTGATGGAGGAACGCTATGCGGATACACCAGGACTTGACGAACGCGCGGTGGCGTAAGTCGTCGTACAGCGGCAACACCGGCGGCGATTGCGTAGAGGTCGCCGATCTCCCCGCCCACGTCGCCGTTCGTGACTCCAAGAACCCCGGGGCGGGGTCGTTCGCCGTCGCGGCGGACGTCTGGACCGCGTTTCTGCGCGATCTCAAGTGATCTTGCGCTCCACCGTCTGAACACGGTGGACAGGACGGTGGACAGGAAGGGGCACGGCCGTCGGGCCGTGCCCCTTTGTCACATATACACTCCCCTTCGTCCTGCGGTTCGCCGGAGTTGTGTCACGGGCGCGTGACAGGAGTGTCATGGGCGGGCCACTGCCCGAACTCGTGGCCGGGCGCCGACATCACAACGGTCGTCAACACGCGGCACCGAGCAACCGGCACCCCGCACCCGGCACCGCGCAAACGTCACCATGGAGGAAACCGATCATGAACCGTCGCCTGCGTACCGCCCTTGCCGCTTCCGCCGTGCTCAGCGCGGGCCTGCTGATGACAGCGTGCCAGGGCAGCGCCACCGGCTCGGCGTCGGCCGACGCGTCCAGCACCACCGCGGGCTCCTCGACGGCGGCCGACCAGAAGGACTCGACGGGTGCGCCCACCGAGAGCAAGAGCGGGGAGACCAACAGCGGGAACAGCGGTTCCGGCGCTTCGGACTCGTCCGGCAGCGGCACCGCGGGCAGCGGCTCCTCGGACGCTTCCGGTACGGGCAGCAGCGGCACCGCCGGGGACAAGAGCGGCTACGGGCAGCAGTGCGGTACCAACGACATCTCCTGGAGCGCGACCAGCGAGACCCAGGCCGGCGGCTACTTCCTGATCAAGGCCGTGGCCAAGTCCGGTATCACCTGCGTCATCCCGGCCCAGTTGCCGGTCGTGGCCTTCGGCTCGGGCGGCACGGAGGCCGCGAACGCCGAGCAGTCCGCGGGCCAGCCGATCACGCTGAAGGCAGGGGTCGCCGCCTACGCCGCCGTGAACCCGAAGACCACCAACAACAACGACGGCGTGGAGTACCAGGACCTCATCGTCAGCGTCGCGCAGAACGACCCGAACCCGGTGTCCCTGAAGGTCGGCTCCTTCGTCGAGGACAAGCCGGTCGTCAGCAGCTGGCACACGTCCCCCACCGAGGCCGCCGCCATCTTCACCAACTGACGCGGGCGAAGCGCCTAGCGCGCCGCGCCTTGGACGACCGCACGGGACGGGGCGTCCGAGGCGGCCCGCGCCGGGCCGACGTTCGCCACCGTGATCAGGACGCCCGCCGCCAGCAGGGCGGCGGCCAGGCCCCGGGCGGTGGCGGTTCTCCAGAACGAACGGAGCCGGAGGTGGGGGAATGCGGTGGGGCGTCCGTAACGCGCGGATGAACGTCCGAGCACGGCTACCTCGCAACAACAGCGACCTATTAAGCATGCTTAATCCGCCGTTTAACCTAGGGGCTGTCGGAGCCTGACGGCAAGGGTGCCCGGGGAGTTGGGGGAACGGCGGAATGCTGGAACGAGACGACCCGGAGACCGTAGGACGACGCGTGCAGCGGCTGCGCACCGCGCGCGGCCTGACCCAGCGGCAGCTGGCCGAGCCCGCCTACACGCCCGCCTACATCTCCACACTGGAAGCGGGGCGGGTGCGCGCCTCGGACGAGGCGTTGCGGCACATCGCCGGGCGGCTCGGCGTCGCCTTCGAGGAACTGGCCGCCGGGCGCCCCGCGCACCTCGCGACCGACCTGCGGCTGCGGCTCACCGGGGCGCAGCGCACCCTGGCCACCGGGGCGGCCGAGGAAGCCGCCGGCCGGTACGGCGCGCTGCTCACCGAGGCCGAGACGTACGGCCTGGTCGACGAGCAGGCCACCGCGCTGCTCGGGCTCGGCGAGTGCGCCCTGGACACCGGTGACCTGACCGAGGCGCGCGAGTACTTCGAGCGGGCCGAGAGCCGCCGGGCCGGTGAGCCGCTGCCGGTGCGGGTGCCTGCCGTGCGCGGGCGAGCCGTCGCGCACTACCTGGCCGGTGAACTCCGGTACGCCGTCTACCTGCTGGAATCCGCCCTGGACGAGCTGAACCGGGGCGGGTTGCACGATCCCGACGCCCTGCTGCTGCTCTACGCCAGCGTCATCGGGCCCTACATGGACATGGGCGCCCACGCCCGCGCCGCCCAGGCCGCCGAGTTCGCCCTCGCCCTCGCGCCGCAGGTCGCCGACCCCGCGCTCATCGCCCGGATGCACCGTTCGGTCGCCCGTACCCTGCTCGCCGAGGGCCGGGTAGCCGAGGCCGACGCCTCACTGGCCAAGGCCGCCGAACTGTACCGCCAGCTCCAGATCCGTACCGAACTCGCCAACTGCCACTGGATGCGCGGCTACGTCTACGCCCAGGACGGCGAACTGGAGCGCGCCGAGGGCGAGTTGCGGCAGGCGCTGGCGATGCTGTCCGCCAAGCGCGCCGCCCTCTACAGCAGCCAGGCCGCCGTCGAACTCGCCGACGTGCTGCACCGGCGCGGCAAGTCGGAGGAGGCGGCCGAGCTGCTGCATGAGGTGCTGGGCGACCTCTCCTCGGAGCGCGGCGCCGTCCACTCGGCCGCCGCGCACCGGCTGCTCGGCATCATCGCCGAGGACGCCCGGGACACGGAGACCGCCGAGGAACACTACGTACGCGCGCTGAGCCTGCTGGAGCGGGCCGGCGCCGCCGGTGACCTCGCCGACCTGTGCCGCCTCCTCGGTGACCTGCTGCGCCGCACCGGACGGGTGGAGGCCGCGCTGGACGCCTACCGCACCGGACTCGGCCACCGTACGGCCCCGGGCACCACCACCCTCGGACCCGCCCCGGCGCAGCCGCCGCTGTGAGCAGTGCGCGGCGGCCCGGTGTCAGGCTTGCAGCCGCCCGTCCTTCCGCACCTGGGTGAGCCGCTGGGCGCCGAGTTCCAGGGCCTGGCTGGTGGCGTCCGCCGACACGTCGCCGAGGGAGCCGTTGGAGAGGACGATCGTGTCCTCGCCGACCCGTACGGCGGCCACGTCCAGGGTGAGGGTGGTGGACTCGGCGTCCTCGGACTCGTCCTCCGACTCGGAGTCCGTCGCGGCTTCGCCGGTCAGGGTGATCCGCAGACCCTGCCGGGCGTCGCCGACCTGCGGCAGGTCGATCGCCGAGACCTGGACGTCCTGCGACCCCGCCGCCGTGGTGGAGGCGGTGAACTCGCCGCAGGTCTCCGGCAGCCCGTTCAGCCAGGACAGGGTGCGCTCCACGTCGGCCGGGCCGCGGCTGGCGACCTGGTAGCGCAGTTGCGCCCCCTCGTCCCCGTCGTCGAGCGCGGTCACCGCGTGCATTCCGGTCGCGTCGCCCAACAGTTCGTCGGTGTACAGCGCTTCCAGCAGGCGTTGGCAGTCGGGCTCGTCGGTCTCCGCCTTCAGCATCCCGTCCCGCCAGGTCGCGGCGCCCTGCGTCTGCATCCATGGCACGCCCAGGTCCGCCACGGTGATCAGCGCGGCCTGTGCCTGGGCGGCGGTGAGGGCGGACGTCCCGGTCGGGGCGGGCGGCTCGGCCGGGGGCCGCGTGGACGCGGGGGCCGCAGCCCGGCCGGATTCCCCGGTGAGACACCCGGAGGCGGTGAGCAGCACGGCGACGGTGAGGGCGAGACCTGAGGCGGCGCGGAGGCGGGCCGGGGGCAGGGACATCGCGGGCTCCTGGGGCTGCCGGGTTCGGGTGCGAGTCCGAGTTCCGACTTCCGCCGTCGCTCGACCTCGTCCGATCCTTTGATCGTTTTCCCCAAGGGATCACCTGCCGGGCCCTGCCACCAGCCCGGCGGGCCGTCCGGGTGAGCCGCATCCCGCTCACGGCGAGGCATGAGGGGGATGCGGCTCGCTGCGCTCACCGCCGGGCACCCGGTCCGCATGGTGGGCCGGAGTCGGTTTCTGCTGTGCTTCAGTCACCCCGAGGGTTGTCTCCATCTGGCAGGCGAGGAGATTCAGGGTCGGCTTGTGACGGCCTTGACGCGGGGCTTCCGGCTCAACGGCCCCGGCCGCGGGCTTTGGGCTCGGGAGCCGGGCTGGCAGACCGGCGGGGAGCCGACTGGCCGCCATCGGAGGCCGCCGGCTGTGTAGAACTGGAGGCAGCGGAGCCCGGGTTCATCCAGGCGTACTTGCGCCCGCGCGAACCCAGCAGGGCATTCGCGGTTTGATTCGCAGCCGCTACGTCCACGGGAGGTTCCGGCCGAGTACGCAGCGTTTGGGAAATTTTTTGGTTTCGCGCCTGCCTCTCCTCTGCTTTTACCCCCGCCCAATAAGTACGCAGCCCATCGGAGTGTTTCTGGACTCGCGCCTGCTGCTCCTCCTGCGACAATGAGCCCCAGCGCGCACGGGCTCTTTCGGACTGTTGCCGGTTTTGCTCCTGCCTCTGCTCTGACGTCAGCGTCCCCAGCCAAGCACGGTAACTTTCGCCTAGTCGCTGGGTTCGCGCCTCCTGCTCCTCTTGCGACAGCCCCTCCCACCAAGCACTGGACGTCTTTGACCGCTTATTACGGGGCGGCGAAGTAGGGCCGTCGGTAGCCTTACCGTCAGGAAGTCGGCGCCGTTTCTCCGGCTGCTTCGCCGAGTCTGAAGGTTCGGGCGTTGATGGAGCCATAAAAAACCACCTCATTCAAGGACTGAGCCGGGCACCGGCACCCCGAGCCGGCCACCACTACTACGACCTTCCTGCCCCCCGCGGTTCACATCAATTCGACACACTTCCCCCGTTCTTCAAGGGGGCACCGTCGCGGTGGCCCGCACCGACTGCGCGTCGATGATCCCCGCCGTGGGCTCGGCCTCACGTCCCTCATACTCACGGACCTTCCCGCGCAGCCGGTCGTGGAACTCGGCGGTCAGCCCGTGCTCGCGCCAGCGCCGGAAGAAGGCGTAAACCCGGCCCCAGCCGGAGAAGTCCACAGGCAGCGCCCGCCACGAGATCCCGCCCGCGACCAGGTAACGGATCGCATCCAGCAGTTGCCGATGACAGTAGCCCCCGAGCCGTCCGCCCCGCCCCTGAAGCCAGGCCGGCACCGGCAACAACGGCCGCACGGCCGTCCACTCCGCGTCCGTCATGTTCGACGGATACCGGCGCACCTGATCGGGATGATCGGCCGCGTTGCCGTACACGTGCGCGAGACAATCGCACGACACGACGGGCGAGTTGAAGTCAACGGCCCCGGACGCCTATAACAACAACAGGGCCTCCAGGAACTGCTCGGAATGGGATCGTACCCCCGAGCTACCAGGAGGCCCTGGCTTCATATGCGTACCGACGGAAGATCACCCGACCAGGAACTCCGTTCGACCTGCATGTTCCAAGATCGGTTGAGATACGCCTTCTAAGCGGCCAGAGCAGCGATCCGCTCGGAGACTTCCCGAACCTTCGGTTGACTTTTGACCGGGCGGAAGGCTCGACGGACGTCTTCCAGGCGTTCTACTCCGCGACGTGAGTGAATGCCTTCTTCGATGAGGCCGGCGGCCTTGTGGGTGGCGTCGAGTGCGCCGTCCAGGTCGCCAGCCTGCTGATAGGCCAACGCCAAGGTCCCGTAGCGGACCGCCTTATCCCGTGGTGCGGCCTCGGCGACCGAGCGTTCCAGCGCCGCAGTGGCCTTTTCTGCCTGCCCTGTGGTGAGGAGGAAGCGGCCTTCCGTGGAACGGAGTTGCGCCTCTCCGAACCAAGCCAGGTAAGAAGGGGTGTCTGCGGCATCGACTTGACCAAGGGCGTCAAAGGCTCGGTTGAGCGCCGCGGCGGCCTTCCGTTTGTCGCCAGCCTTGTTGTAGACGGTGGTCTGGTGGGCGGCGAGCGAGGCCCGCATGATGGCGGGAACCCGGCCCCGGACGGCTTCTGCGGAGTCCATCAGTCCGACGGCGGCGAGCTGTTCGCGGTGATTGGCTGCTTGGGTGGCCATGAAGCACAGGGTGTGCGCCCCAAGCGTGTCATCACCGGCGGTCTTGGCTGAGCGGAGAGCCGCGCTGTAGTGCTGCTGAGCAGCACTGTGAAGGCTGGCGTCGTAGCTCATCCACCCCAGGAGACAGCACACTTCGGAAGCGAGCGCGTAGAGCTTTTTCGCGGTCTCCTCCGTGTAGCGGCCGTTCTGCAACATGTGCATGATCAACCGCAAATCCGTCCGAGCGGACTCCAGGAACGCGCTGCCGCCGGTCACCTGCTCCATGCTGCGCAGGGACTCCACCCTGCCGCGCATGTGATCTACGGTGGCGGAGCTGACCCTGTCGCCGATCGCGGCTGCGGCGATAGCCGGATCAGTCGTCGCCCACTGGGTACCGAGACTGACGAGTGCCATGCCGCCGATACCGAGAAAAGCCCTCCGGTCCATAGGTTCACTCCCAGCAAGTGAGGTCAGGGACTTCAGCGTAGCCTCCTGCGTCCAAGGCGCAGCAAGGTCGAAGGCGTTGTCCCCTGCGAGCAGCCAGCGCGGCCAAGGCGCTGACCTGCGCGCGGCATCGGAGAATCGAAGTACCCGTCCGATGACCATCTGGGTGATGTCGTCAGGCGTGTGGTCGCCGCGTTCCCACTTGAACACCGTCGAGCGAGTGGTTCCCAGGTTGTATCCCAGGGCCCGACCTTCAAGACGGATCAGCTGAGCGAACTTGGTCTTGCCCAGGCCGGCCTCGACCCGCGCGTAGGACAGGGGATGGAGAAACAGCTCAGTCGAGTGCCCGGTCATCAGGTCCTCCCGTCGGCCTGGGTGCATATTCAACATACCGCTGGGGACGCTCTCCCAAGGGTGAGCTGAGCACCTTTGAAACCCCCTGAAACCTTACGAGTTGAGCTGTCGCAGGTGGAGGTTCTTGTCCTGTCCGGAGTCCCCGGACAGTGACGGACAAGGGAAGCGGCGATCCACCATGCTCGGACGACTCTCCTCACCGAGGTCATACGGATTCCAGGTGACGCCCACCAGCAGGTCGGTCACCGAAGCCCGGCGACGAATCGCGGAACGGATACGTCTCTGGCGTACAGGGATGACCTCTGACCAGGTCGAAGAGCTTTTGCTGCTGAGCAGCGAAGTGATCACCAACGCCGTCACCCATACGGGCGCGACGTGCACCGTATGCGTGCGTTGGACGGGCACGAAGGTGAGGGTCGAAGTGGCTGACACCGACCCGCAGTTCCCGCACGTCGTCAGCCCTGCCCCGATGGCGGAAAGCGGGAGGGGCTTGTGGCTCGTCGCCGAGTTGGCGACTGCCTGGGGAAAGAAGCGGGGTCCGACGGGGAAAGTGGTCTGGTTTGAGATCGCGGTCGTGACTTCACCGACTGGTGCGGCACCTGTTGCCGCCGTTGCTCAAGCACTCGGGCCCTGCGCGAAGCCCGCTCGACACGACGATCCGATGCGCCAGCCGGGGCATCCCATGCCAGGCGATGGAGTGACGGACACCCGTCTTAACCGAGTACGAGAAGGAGGGAACCGATGTGAAAGTGCTGTCGCCCACCAGGAGGCACGCCGGAATGCAAGGCGCATCCCGCCGTGGTGACGTGGTTTTCCGCTGTCTGGGATGGATGCGGGCGCTCGGTACAGGCACCGTGTTGATCTTGCTTCTCCAGGTCGCGCACAGTGACCTCGACAGGCACTTGACGGCAGGGACCACAACGGCTCAAACGCTGCCCGATGAGGCTGTCCTTCGGACCTGACTTCGCCCGCATCGTTCCTGCCCAGGAGGCGTCCCTTCTACGTAGGGGCTATGCCGCACTTCCCGGAGCCTGCCAGCTCTCAGGCCGTGGCTCCGGGGCACCAAGAGACCTCTTCACTCTCGCCCTCCAACGACGAAGGATGCAGAGAAACGTGATTGACCATCCCGCTTTAAGGAACGTCGGCAGGGAAGTTCCCGTCCGCGTCACGATGGACCGAACCCTCCGCGTCAAGGTCATCGATGCCTGCGGCATGACGTGCACTTTCTGCCACAACGAAGGAACGCCGGTCAGCGCGGACAACCACATGGACCATGTGGGAGAGTTCGGATTAGCAGGCCGCTCCGGACGGGTCTCGATCTACCTCGCCACCAACGGTGCTCGTTTCATCACCGCGCCCGTGTTCCCGGATCACACGTTTCGTGCCGCGCTCACACAGCTCCGCGAAGCGCTGGACTTCGACGAGGTCCACCTGACCGGCGGCGAGCCAACGCTCCATCCTCGCCTCGCCCAGATCGTGGCCCTCTCCCGATCCGTCGGCTACAAGGTCAGCGTCACGTCGAACGGGGAGAATGGCGCGCGCATCCTCCCCGATTGTGCTGCGGCCGGACTGGACCACGTGAACTTCTCCATCTTCGGAACTACGGCCGAAGAACTCGCCCAGGTCCAGAACTTCCGCAACCGCTCGCACTCTTTGGCAGGGCGCAAGATTGATGCGCTGGAGAAATCAATCAGCCTGTTGCTCGACCTGGGACTTGGCGCGCGGGCGAACGTCGTCATCCCGAACCGGCACCACGTCCAGCGCGTGCACCGGCTGTTGGAGAAGTACTCACCGCAGCTCTCGGTCCGCGTCCTGTCCTCTCTCGCCGACGGGCAGGAGTCGCTGGACGCCATCGACCTCCTTCTGGAGGAACTGCAAGCCCGGCCGACCGAGGTGAGGCTGATCGCTGGCACGTCGGGATTCAGAATCGGTTACCAACTCCCCAACACACGCACGCTGTTCGTGAAGCACATACGATCGCTGCGGCTACCAGAGACGTGTGTCGGCTGCCGGTTTAACCAGGGCACTGATTGCCACGAGGGCTACTACGGCGTACGGCTCTACCGTGACCCTCGTGGAGCGTTCCGCGTTGGCGTATGCATCCAGCGCATGGACCTGTGTCTGCCGCTTGAAGAGTTCATCACCAGCAACGTGTGCAGCGAGATCAGGAAGCTGCGCGAGCAGGACTACCACGACCTCACTGCATAGACCACGACCAGAGGGAGAGAGATGGCACAGCATGAGTACGAGGCCAAGTTCCTGGGCGTCGACGTGGATGCCCTGCGCGACCGTCTGAAGGGTGCCGGCGCGGAGCAGGTGTTCCCCAAGACCATGTTCACGCGCTTGATCTTCGAGAACGACGCCGTTCAAGGGCAGCAGTGGCTGCGGCTGCGTGACGAGGGAGGCAAGACCACTCTGACGCTGAAGCAGGTCACCGACGCCAGCCAGATCAACGGCACCACGGAAATCGAGGTCGAGGTCAACGACCTGGAGAAGACCGCCGAACTCCTCAAGGCCCTCGGCCTTCGCCAGATGCGCTACCAGCAGAACTACCGGGAAGAGTGGCAGCTCGACGGCGTCACTTATGACCTTGACACCTGGCCCGACCTGCCCACCTTCCTGGAAATCGAAGGCTCCTCCGAGCATGCGGTGCGCGCAGCGACAGCCGTGTTCGGCTTTGACTACACCGAAGCCCGCTTCGGCAGCATCGACCTGATCTACAAGAGCGAACTCGGCAGGGACATTCTCGCCGAGCCCACCCTCCTGTTCGCCTGAGCTTCCCCGCTCCTCCGCACCTCCAACAGTCCCACCGCTGGGGGCGTTCGCGTGTCTGACAATGCAGAGTCGGCCACCGTGCGTGCATGGCCGGCCCTGCGATGGCGAGCAGTGCTTCCCGGAAGAGTATGGCCCCGGGGACAGTAGCTGGGCGAGGCGGAGTGCTTTGGCACGTAGCCAGCGGACGGCGAGACGAACGGAGGGACCGGCCGCAGTACGTGGGTAGGAAGGGCGCCCGGCAACGGAGCCAGCGGACCCCGTGTGGACCACGAGCCCCGAGCGAGGCCGGAGGCCAGTAGGTCGTACCCGCTCCATCCCAGGTGGGACGGGCCCGGGATGGGACACCCGGGCCGCCGAGGCGCACGATCCGGAAAACCGCTCGCCCGCCCTCCGCCCCCCTTGCTACCGTCCCCGCCATGAAGCGCGCCCAGCCGCAGCCGTCGGCCACGACGACGCCGGAGTCCGTCCCGGCGCGCTGACACCTGATCTGTCCGAAGCCCCGGGGCGAGTGCCCCGGGGCTTCGTCGCGTGGTCACTCGCCCTCCGCCAAGAGGCCAAGAGCCAAAAAGCCGAAAGGCCGAAAGGCCGAAAGGCCAGGAGGCCAGAAGGCCAGGAGGAGACGACCATGCACGATCACCGCAGACTCGGCCGTGAGCTGGAGCTGTTCGACACCGATCCGCTGATGGGCGCGGGACTGCCGTACTGGCTGCCCGACGGCGCCGTCGTCCGGCACACCCTGGAGGAGTACGTCCGCGACGCCGAGCGCCGCGCCGGATACCGGCACGTGTACTCGCCCGTGCTCGGCAAGCGCGAGCTGTACGAGATCTCCGGTCACTGGGACCACTACCGCGACGACATGTACCCGCCCATGCGGCTCGGCGCGGAGGAGGTCGTGCTGCGTCCCAGCCTGTGCCCGCACCACGCCCTCGTCTACCGTTCCCGCTCCCACAGCTACCGCGAACTGCCCCTCCGTATCGCTGAGTTGGGCGTCATGTACCGGGCCGAACTGTCCGGCGTACTCGGCGGACTCACCCGCGTACGGGCCATCCACCTCAACGACGCCCATATCTTCTGCACCCTGGAGCAGGCCGCCGGAGAGGCCCGCGGCGCCCTCGAACTGATCGCCCGCGCCTACGCCGACCTCGGCATCAGCGCCGCCCGGCACCGGCTCTCGCTGCCCGGCGAGGGCGGCAAGTACGTGGCCGACCCGCGGCTGTGGCGCCGGGCCACCGCCCTGCTGCGGGACGTTCTCGCCGCGTCCGGCCTCGACTACGAGGAGGCGCCGGGCGAGGCCGCCTTCTACGGCCCGAAGATCGACGTCCAGGTCGTCGACCGCGCCGGCCGTGAGGCCACCCTCTCCACCGTCCAGATCGACTTCCACCAGCCCGCCCGTTTCGACCTGCACTACACCGGCGCCGACGGGGCCAGGCACCGGCCGGTGATGGTGCACCGCAGCATCATCGGCAGCGTGGAACGGGCCGTGGCCCACCTCGTCGAGGAGCACGGCGGGGCGCTCCCGGCGTGGCTGGCGCCGGTGCAGCTCGTCGTGCTGCCGGTCGCCGGGGAGCAGGAGGAGCCCGCCCGGGAACTGGTGGACAGGGCGCGGGCGCGTGGGCTGCGCGCCGAGTGCGCGGGACCCGAGCACGGCAGTCTCGGCGCCCGCGTCCGGGCGGCCCGCCTCGTCCCGTACCAGGCCGTGATCGGCGCGCGGGAGGCCGGCGGCGGGCTGGCGGCGCTGCGGCTGCGGGACGGGCGGCGGCCGGGGCCGCTGCCCGTCGACGACCTGCTGCACCGGGTCGCCGCCCGGGTCGGGGCCCGGGGGACCGTGCTGTGGGAGTGACGGACGGGGCGGGCGCGGCCGGTACCGGGAACGCCCGGGGCGCGTAGGGTCGGGAGGCGGGCCCACGGTTTCCCAGGCCACGGGCCCCAGGCAGCAGGCCCCAGGCGGTAGGCAGTAAGGGAAGCTGCGCGGCGAAGCAGCAGGGAAGCAGCAAGGGAAGCAGTAGGGAAGCGGCGCAGGCAGGCAGCGCTGTGAAACAGGAGCGGAGGAGCACCGCCGTGACCGACCGGAACATCCCCATCCCCGTGATCATCGACTGCGACACCGGGGTCGACGACGCCCTGGCCCTGCTGTTCGCCGTCCGCCACCCGGGTCTCGACCTGCGGGCGGTCACCTGTGTCGCCGGGAACACGGACGTGGACGGCGTGGTCCGCAACACCCTCACCGTGCTGGAGCGGGCGGGCGCCCCGGACATCCCGGTGGCGCGCGGCGCCGAACGCCCGCTGATCGAACCCGCACGCTCGGCCCGGCACGTGCACGGACAGGACGGCATGGGCGACCTCGGACTGCCCGCCCCGGCCCGCGGACCGGTCGACGTGGACGCGGTGACCCTGCTGCGCCGCGAGATCCTGGGCTCGCCCCGCCCGGTCACCCTGATCCCGACCGCGCCGCTGACCAACATCGCGCTGTTGCTGCGTACGCATCCGGAGGTCACCGGCAACATCGAGCGGATCGTGTTCATGGGCGGCGCGGCCGGCACCGGGAACGCCACGGCCGTCGCGGAGTTCAACGTCTGGCACGACCCGGAGGCGGCGGCGATCCTGCTCACCGCAGGGGTGCCGATCACCATGTACGGCCTCGACGTGTTCACCCGGGTGCTGGTCCCCGGCGCGGACATCCGGCGGCTGCGGGCGAGCACCGAACCGGGCGCCCGGCTGGCGGGCGAACTGCTGGCCCACCGTCCGGCCGGGGCCGTCCCGGGCGGCCCCGACGGCGACGAGCCGTCCGGCGGGCTCGGCGACGCGGGCGCGGTGTGCGCGGTCGCCGACCCGGACGGCCTCGGCACCCGCCGGCTGCCGGTGGAGGTCTCCCTCGCTCCCGGTCCCGCCCGCGGCCAGACGATCGTCGACCGCCGGATACGCCCCGGAGAGGCGGAGATCCACGGCGACATCCGTGAACCGGACCTGGTGGACGTTGCGTTGGACGTGGACGTCGAACGGTACGTGCGGCTGTACCTGGAGACGGTCGAAGGCACCGGGCACTAGCGTCACGTCCGGTCGAAGGCACCGGGCACCGGGCACCGAGCACCGGCGAGACGCTCACTGGGCACTGGCGTCCCTCCTGTTTCCGTGGCCTCTTCCCATGGGCGCACGACGTAGGAAGATCACCTTCCTCGGAGGCGGAGGGCGCGCTCCGCGCGCACGGTGCGCACGGTGCGCACCGGCGGCGGAAGGCCCGGCGCGAAGTTTCGCTTTCCGGACCATGTGGACAGATTTCCTGGTACCCGCGTACCCGTTTGCCCGCCGTCGACCGAGACCGCTCACAAGGGAGCTGGTGTGACCGACATTTCGTCCAGGAACCCCGACTGGTGGCGACAGGCCGTGATCTACCAGGTCTATCCCCGCAGTTTCGCCGACGCCGACGGTGACGGGCTCGGCGATCTGAAAGGCATCACCGGACGGCTGACCCACCTGAGCGCGCTCGGCGTGGACGCCCTGTGGCTCAGCCCCTTCTACCCCTCCGAACTCGCCGACGGCGGCTACGACGTCGCCGACTACCGGGACGTCGACTCGCGCCTGGGCACTCTGGACGACTTCGACGCCATGGTCGCCGAGGCCCACCGCCTGGGCCTGAAGGTGATCGTCGACATCGTCCCCAACCACACCTCGCACCAGCACCCCTGGTTCCAGGAGGCCCTGCGCGCGGGCCCCGGCTCGCCCGCCCGCGACCGCTACGTCTTCCGTCCCGGCCGCGGCGCGCACGGCGAACTCCCGCCCACCGACTGGCAGTCGGTGTTCGGCGGCAGCGCCTGGCGGCGGGTGGCCGACGGCGACTGGTACCTCCATCTCTTCGCCCCCGAGCAGCCCGACCTCGACTGGGGCGACGAGGAGGTCCGCGCCGACTTCCGCAGGACCCTGCGGTTCTGGTCCGACCGCGGCGTCGACGGCTTCCGTATCGACGTCGCCCACGCCCTGGCCAAGGACCTGACCGAGCCGCTGCGGGACATCGGCGACGTGGGCGCCACCGGGGAGGAGTCCCTGCACCGGGTGCCGCCCGGCTCGCACCCCTACTGGGACCGGGACGAGGTCCACGAGATCTACCGCGACTGGCGCAAGATCTTCGACGCCTACACCCCGCCGCGTACCGCCGTCGCCGAAGCCTGGGTGCCGGGCGCCCGCCGCGCCCTGTACGCCCGCGCCGACGAACTCGGCCAAGCCTTCAACTTCGAGTACCTGGAGGCGCGCTGGGACGCGGACGCGCTGCGCCGGCTCATCACCGACGAACTGGCCACGGCCCGCACCACGGGCGCCTCCGCCACCTGGGTCCTGTCCAACCACGACGTGATCCGGCACGCCTCCCGGCTGGTGCTGCCGCCCGGCACGGACCTCGACGCCTGGCTGCTGTCCGGCGGCCGTGCGCCCGCGGTGGACGAGGCGGCGGGCGTGCGCCGGGCACGGGCGGCGACCCTGCTCATGCTGGCGCTGCCCGGCTCCTCGTACCTCTACCAGGGTGAGGAACTGGGCCTGCCCGAGGCCGCCGACCTGCCGGAGGCGGTGCTCCAGGACCCGGTCTGGGAACAGACGGGCCATACCCGCAAGGGCCGCGACGGCTGCCGGGTGCCGCTGCCGTGGACGGTGTCGGGCCCCTCGTACGGCTTCGGTCCGGGCGCCGCCTGGCTGCCGCAGCCGGCCTCCTTCGGCGGGTACGCCGTGGAGGCCCAGGCCGGTACGGCGGGCTCCACGCTGGAGCTGTACCGGGCGGCCCTGCGGCTGCGCCGCAAGCTGCTGGAGGGCGAGACGCTGACCTGGGCGCCGGACGCCCCGCCCGGGATCCTGGACTTCGCCCGCGCGGAGGGCTGGCGGTGCGTCGTGAACCTGTCGGACGACCCGGTGCGGCTGCCGCCCGGGGAGGTCCTGCTGGGCAGCGGCCCGCTCGCGGAGAACGGCACCGTCCTGCCGCCGGACACCACGGCCTGGCTCGGTTCCTAGGGCGCTGCGGGCAAGTACCGGCAGCGCCCCCGGAGTTGGCAAAGAAGAGTTGACCTGTTCGCGGGAGAGTCGGGACTCGGGGCGGTTCTAGATTCGCCGCATGCCCCCACAGCCTCCGTCCCGGGTTCCCGGGGCGCTCCCGGTCCTGCCCTACCGCAAGCCCGCCCAGGGGCGGGACTACTGGGTGCTGGACGACGTCCTGCCCGGGATCGACGCCGTGCGCCGGCGCTGCCTGGGCCGGGACGACTGGGCCAAGGGCTATCCGTACACGGCGGAGACCTGGCCGGGGCTGCGGACCATGCCCGGTCTCGAACCCGCCGAACTCGCCCGCGTCGAGCGGCTGGTGAAGCGGGCGACGGGGGCCAGGGAGCTGTGGGTGCAGCGGGCGCCCGGCGGCGGCACGCTCAACCACAACTGCGTGCAGGTCGTCGGCGAGGGCGAGAGCGACCCGCGCCCGCACACCGACTCGCGTGCGCTGTGCCGGTACGCCGCCGTGCTCTACCTCAATCCCGCCGTGCCCCGGAACTGCGGGACGAGCTTCTTCCGGCAGTACCTGCCCGGCGGGCGGCTCGGCGGCAACGTCGTCCAGGCCCCGCACAACAACCTCGTCGAAGCCCTCGGCACGCGGTTCGTGGCGCCGGACGCCTTCACGGAGGACGTACGGGTCCCGCACCGGTACAACCGGCTGCTCCTGTACCGCGCCAACCTCGTGCACAGCGCCACCGGTTACTGGGGCGGCACGCTGGAGCAGAAGCGGATGACCGCGGTCTTCTTCTGGATGGCCTGACGCGTACCGGGGCCCGCGGGAGCGCCCGGAACGCGTCGCCGTCGTCCGCGTACCGGCGTCATCCGGACGGCGTAGCACCCGTGGTGCGGCGCGGTGCCGGGCGGGATCGTCGGAGACACGGGACGAGACGTGACGTGATGTGACGGCACGGACGGCCGGACCTGACGTGACGGTACGGACGGCCGGACCGCCCGGCAGGACACCCGGCAGCGGTCGGCCCGGCGGGACACCCGGCGGCGCCCGGCTCGGGCGGTCCGGCGCGGCCCGCGGGATCACCCACGGAGGCACGGCATGGCACAGCAGGCGCACTCGACCCCGCCGCCGAACAGCGGCTGGGTCACCGGCGGGATCGTCTTCGGGGGCGTCCTGATGCTGGTGAACGGCATCCTCGCCATCCTCCAGGGCATCTCGGCGATCTCTGCCGACGACGTGTGGGCCCGCATCGGCGACTACGTCTACCTTTGATCTTGCGCAGTGTTCCGCCCCTGCAGGGTGGAGGTGAAGCGCATCTCAGGTCCGCTCTGATCTCAGCGATGCGCATGGATCCGCACTGTTGAGGCCGGCCCGGTCATATGGGGCGCCGCTGGTTCTCGATGTACTGCTTCACCATGGTCAGCGGTGCCCCGCCGCAGCTTCCGGCGAAGTACGAGCCGGACCAGAAGTGGCCGCCCCACAGGAACCGGTGGACGTGGCTGGAGTACTCCTGGCGCAGGTACCGGGAGCTGACGCCCTTCAGTGAGTTGACCAGCTTGGAGAGCTGGACCTTGGGCGGGTAGTGCACCAGGAGATGCACGTGGTCGTCCTCGCCGTTGAACTGCTTCAGCTCGGCTTCGAAGTCGGTGCAGACCTCGCGCATGATCTCCTCGCAGCGCCTCAGCATCTCGTCGGTGAACGCTCCGCGCCTGTACTTCGTTACAAAAACCAAGTGAACATGAAGGTTGTAGACGACGTGACGACCAGTGCGTACATCGGGGTTCGGGGCCCATCGCGGTGACATAAACCAAATGGTACAGTGATCGCGTGAGCAGCGAACGCGCGTTGGAGAAGCGGCAGTTCGGGCACCGTGCCCGACTGGCGCTCGACCCTGCGCAGATCCAGCTCATAGAGGCCCAGGCGCACGCGGCCCGCACCATGTGGAACTGCCTGCACGCCTGGTGGACGATGCTCCCGAAGGACAAGCGCACCCTGGCCGCCGCCGACGCGGCGATACGCCAGGCCCGCAAAGAGGTCGGCTTCCTCACCGTCCTCCCCGCGCAGGCATCGCAGGCTGTCCTGAAGACGTACTTCCAGGCATGGAAGAACTGCTGGGACGGCCGCGCCGGCGAACCCGACTTCAAGGGCCGCTTCCGGTCGGTGATGTCCGTGGACATCCCGCAGGGCCGCGACCTCCAGATCACCCGCGTGCACCGCCGCTGGG